>JALUWE010000025.1 GCA_027019845.1 Anaerolineales bacterium
TCTGGCAGCCCACGCCGCAATAGGGGCACGTGGTGCGGATGATTTTATCGGGGGTGATCATGGCTCGTCTCCGGTTTGTCTTACTTGTCTGATTTGTCTTACTTGTCTGATTTGTCTGATTTGTCTTACTTGTCTACCTGTCTACCTGTTTACCTGGCTACCTCCCCACCCTGCCTACCTGCCTCCCCATTCTACCTTGTTTCCGCGCTTCCGGGAGCAGCCGTTCGATCAGGGTGCAGGTCTCGCTGAGGGCGCGGTCGAAGTCCACTTTTTGGGCGTATTGGCGGCAGTTTTGGCGGGTTTGCGGGTCGTTCAACAGGTGATCGAGTTTGTCCCGCAGCCGGGAGGGGGTGAAGTGTTTGGGGTCCAGGCGGCCGCCCACGCCCAGTTTTCGCAGGCGGTTGGCGTTGTCGGGTTGGTCGTGGGAGTGGGGGGAGACCAGTTGCGGGATTCCCGCGGCCAGCGCCTGCGCGGTGGTGCCGATGCCGCCGTGGTGTACGATCAGCGCGGCGCGTTGCAGCAGGGCGTCCATCGGCAGCCAGGCTGCGTGCAGGATGGTGGGGGGCAAATCCGGTGGCAGGTGTTCCTGGAAGCGGGTGAGGAACACGGCGCGCTTGCCCAGCGATTGGCAGGCTTGCCGCGCGGCGCGGAAGAAGTTGGCGCCGAATTTCATGGCAGAGCCGGGGGTGAAGACCAGCGGGGGTTCGCCGGAATCCAGGAAGCGGGTCACGTTTGGGGGTAGCTCGCGCTCGCCGGTCTGGAAGTGGATGAAGCCGGTCAGGTGGGTGTTGGGCGGCCAGTCGGGTTGGGGCGGGGCGAACCAGCCGGGCCACAGGCCGATCACCATGTCGGGGGAGTGCATCCATTGGCTGAAGAAGTGCCCCATCGGGGTGTGGATGCCCAGCTCGCCGCGGAAGCGGGTGATTTCCGGCACCAGCAGCGGGTCGACGAACAGGGTTTCGGACAGGGTGAGCCACCAGCGGTGAAGGCGCGTGGGCAGCCATTCCGGCAGCCGGAAGCCGCCCAATTCTGCGGGGTCGTGCGCGCTCATCAGAATGGAGGGCTGCAAGTGGACGGTTGCCAGCCGGAAGCCGTGTTTTTCCTGCGCGATGCGGGCCGGCGCGGCCATGCCCGAGGACACGAGGATGGTTTCGCGCGGGTCGAACCCGGTCAGGATGTCGTACACCTGGCGGATGAACGGCAGAATGGCTTTTTTGACGACCACGATCAGGCTTTTGCGAGGGTGCCAGGTGTCGGGGTTGTCGATCACGTTGGTAAATTCTTCCACGCGGCCGATGGGGATGAAGGTTATCCCGGCTGTCTCGGCTAGGCTTTGAAAGTAGGGGTTGTTGATGAAGACCACCTGGTGCCCGCGTGTTTTTAGCCCCGCGCCGATTGCCAGCATGGGGAACACGTCTCCTGCACTGCCGATGGTTGTGATCACGAAGGTGGGCATGGATGGTTCTTGGTCGGGTGGCGGGAACGTGGGGGCGTTGACACCTTACTCCCTACTCCCTACTTCTTACTTCCTACTCCTTACTCCCTACTCCTTGCCCCCTTCCTCATTCTCGTCGCGAAGAAGATTTCATCCGGGTTCATGCCTTGTTCGAGCAGGGCTTCGCGTTTGGGTTTGAGCGCGCCGGTGGGGCACACGCCCACACACTGGCCGCAGAATACGCAGGTGGTGTCCAGCATCCCATCGCCCATGAAGGTGCCGATGGTGGTGTGGAAGCCGCGGCCATCGAAGCTGAGCGCGTAGGCGAACTGGGCGTCGTCCGCGCACACCTGCACACAGCGCCAGCAGTTGATGCACTGGTTGTAGTCGCGCAGGTAGAAGGGGTTGTCGTCGTAGATGGGCGTGTGACGTCGCGCGCCGAAGGCTAGCCGTTCGGGGTCAGCCTGGTAGGCTTCCATCAACGCCAGGATTTCCGGGGCTTCGTCCAGGTTGACGGTGGAGGCCAGCAGCTCGAGGATGGTGCGCCGGCCGCGGCGCACGGAGTCGGTTTGGGTGTGGACTTCCATGCCCTCGGCGCACTCGGTGACGCACGCGGCGGCCTGCACCCGCCAGCCCACGTCCACCGAGCATATCCGGCACAGGCCGTTGGCGGTCAGATGGGGGTGGTAGCAGATGACCGGGATGTCGATCCCGATCTGGGCCGCGGCGTCCAGGATGGTGGTGCCTTGGGGCACGGTGACGGTCTGGCCGTCGATGGTGAGGGTTATGGTCCGGGTCATGTTTACTCCTGACCTGATGGTGTAGCGGGTAAGAATTTCTCGAGGGGTACTGACTTGATGGCATTCGCAAGGTAGGTGCCAATTTGGGCGCGTTCCATGCTTACCAGGGGATGATCGAAATCCATACGGCGGTGGAGTATTTGAGCGACTTCCTGGGGCCAGTAAGCCAGGCTCATTTGCACAATGTCTCCATCTACGCGGCGGGCTAATTCAGGTATTTTGCTCTTTTTTCCAATCCTGTCGACGATAATCACGGTCGCCATGTACCATGTCGAGCGCCCTAACTCCACTTCTCTGGCAAAGCGTGTCACTTTATCCAGTGAAATCTCGGGGTTACCGCGCCCGATGAAGCCGATATCGAACCGCGCTCCTTTTCCAGCTTCCCACAGCGCGGTGGCGTCGCTCTCGCGTTTTTCGCCTTGGGATGATAACCAAAATTCTTTTTCGAAACGAATTCCCCCTTGCTGACCAGTGAATTGAAATCCCAAGATGGACAACAGCGAGCCTAGCACCAGCCGTTCAAAAATTTTACCGTACAATGATTTTTCAGAGCCGCGGATGGTGAGCGTTTGTGCTCCTATCGCCCCAAAAAGGTATAACATAAACTTCCAACTGGTTTCCACCACTCGTTCCCCTATTCGTAAATGACCGGACAACTCGCCGTACACTTTCAGATTATGGGAAATTACTTCTTCATAAATTGATTCGTACCTCCGCCGGTATTCAGCCATTAAGGTCGCATCGTCTCGCAATACGTTTTGTGAGGCTTTATCCGTCAAACCCAGGCACCATTGGGCCACCCACCTTTCCGACTTAGACAACTGCTTTCGTTTTAGCACCTGCTCTGCGATTTGAGGCAGATTGGCGACGAAGCCGTTTTGTAACTGCTCGCCCTGTACCAACATGTCCAGCAGCGCGGTGTTCAAAGTGATCAATCGTTGCCGGGTCAACATTTCGGTTGAATCCCTCAGGTTTTTACCCGATAAAACGTCTAACACAACCTGACGCGTGGTGTCCAATCCGATCCTTTTGATGAGTTCTACGCCGTTGGCTGTCAACAGGAGCTTTGCATCCTCTTGGAGGAGCGACAACAGGCTTGTGATCTTGGACGTCACGGCGATCCTCTACATGAGCATATCTGTCACGTCAATGGGTGGACAATTTACACACAACACGTCGGCTGCACGCTTTCCCAGCCAGCTTTTCGCTCTTTTTCGTATCACATTCACAAACCTTTCTTCTTTTTCGACCAGCACAAAACGTCTGTTTTGCTTTACGGCTGCCTGCCCTACTGTACCCACACCGGCAAAGGGGTCCAACACCACGTCGTCCACGAATGAATAATATGTGATTACTTTGCTGGCCAGTTCTTCAGGAAAGACAGCCGGATGCTCCTTGTCGTGTGCCGGTTTGATGTGCCACACGTTGGTTTTTTCATAGCCGTCAGCTATTTTCGATTGTTGGACCAGTTCCGGTTTGGGATGTGCCCGGATGTTCCAATCGATCAAACGGCCTGTATGTTTCCTGTATACCAAAACGTATTCGGTGACAGGAACGGGCTTGTATTGCAAAGGGTTTCTATCGGCTGCAAACCTGCGGCCTCTTCCTGTCGCCCATCCCGCCCCTTCAGGCTTGACCCAAATAATATCGTCGATGAAATCATAGCCTTCTGTTACGAAAATTTGGTGCATATCGAACGGGACTGCGATTCGCCGGGAAGATTGATTTCGATTGGCGCGTCTGATAAGAATGGGTGAAACATTCATCACAAAGAAACGCCCTTCGTTTAGCACGCGGTGGGCGGCCCTGATGATTTTGCGCATTTTGAGCAGATATTCTTCGTAACTGATGTAGTCATCATACTCCGGTCTGGCGTTGAAGTACGGCGGCGAGGTGAAGATCAAATCGATGGATTCGGATGGAAGTTCCGCCAACGCATCTTCTGCATCGCCCAGGATGATTGTATTGCGCAGCGACGATAGGCGATACTTTTTGTTACGGTCTGTCTGTTTTTTGGGCGAGGGGGGATTTCGGTGTAACAGGCGAGCCTCGACGATTTCCGGGGCTGTTGATTGTTTTTCAATGATGAGAGATGTGTACGCGTCCACGACAATTTCTCCAACGCGTTCGTTGGAGAATAAACCGATGATGGGAACGCGCCAGACGTGGTACCTGTCGTCGATTTCCGGCAGTCCGAACTTAACGGCTTGGTCGAGCGCGTGTCTCTCCACCCATACTTGAGCCACCTTGCGCGCCTGCCCTGCGCTCAGCACATGGTATTTTCGTTTCTCTGCTACGGTATCTCGAATTTCATGGAGCGGGGATGATTTGGATTCCATGCTTCTCTCACTAACATGTTGGACTTTTGACAAAATAGGTGGAACTGTGTCAAGATGTGGGTATGGACAAAACTCACGACTTAACACAGTTCCGACAACAAGTATACCAGCACTTTAACAAGCGAGCCGATACCTTGATGGACCTGCTGGATGCGCTGTGCAGCAACAACCAGGCCCGCCATGTGGTTGAACTAAGT
>JALUWE010000026.1 GCA_027019845.1 Anaerolineales bacterium
TTGGCGGTATTGCAGGGTGCTGAAGCTGACGATGCCCGCGTCCAGCCAGGGGTTGCCCACGTCCGGGATGCGGGACATTTTGGCCTGGCATTGGGGGCAGGCGATTTTGACCGCGTCGATGTAGGGGCGGTGGGGGGTGTGGCCGTTGAACTCATCCCACCCTTCGACGGCGCGCTCTTCGAGTTCCGCTTCGCTGCCGATCACCTCGAAGTGGCTGCACTCTGCGCACACCCAGATGGGCAGCGCCAGGCCCCAGTAGCGTTTTTTGGAGATCATCCAGTCGTGCATGTTGCGCAGCCAGTCCATCTCGCGGGCGTAACCGAAGTCCGGGATCCAGCGGATTTTGTCTACCACGTCCATGATCTGGTAGCGCAGGCTGCGGGCTTTTTCTTCGGGGGTGAGTTCCTGGCGCGGTTTGTCGTAGGTTTCCCCCATGCTGATGAACCACTCGTCCACCAGGCGGAAGACCAGCTCGGTTTTGCAGCGCCAGCAGGTGGGGTAGCGGTGGGTGTAGGGTTCGACGTGATAGAGCAGGCCTTTCTTTTCCAGGTCTGCGAAGATGGGGGTGGCGACTTCGGAGACGTGTTGGCCGGTCAGCCAGCCGAATTGTTCGACGAAGAAACCCTCGTCGGTGAGGGGGGCCAGCAGAGGGAAGCGGTGCTCTTTTCCGAGTTCGAAGTCCTCCGCGCCGCAGCCGGGCGCGATGTGAACGATGCCGGTGCCCTCGGTCTCGCCGACTTCGTCCCACAGGATGACGCGGTGGGCCTGCGCGGCGGAGAGCTGCACGTCTTTGACCAGCTCGGTCAGGGTGGTGACGCCGCCGGGCCGGTTGGCGGCTTCCAGGTCGTCGAACGGGCCGTGGTATGCCCAGCCTTCCATGTCCTTGCCTTTGAGTTCGCCCAGCACTTCGTATTCTCCGCGCAGCATGTGCAGCGTGCCTTTGGAGAGGTAGAGCACTTCGTCGCCCTGGCGCACTTTGACGTAGGTCAGGTCGGGGCCGACCGCGGCCGCGACGTTGGAGGTCAGGGTCCAGGGGGTGGTGGTCCAGACGAGGAGGGATTCGGGGAGACCGGTCTCAGGGTCACGACGAGCGGGGACGGATGAGGGAAGACCGGTCTGCGGTTCTCCGTCGTGGGTGGTTTCCCGCAAGGGAAAACGCAGGGTGACGGCGCGGTGGGTGAGTTCGGCGTAGCCGTCGGTGACGATCTCGTGCTGGCTGATGCCGGTGGCGCAGCGCGGGCACCAGGGCATCACGTCCGCGCCTTTGTAGAGCCAGCCGTTCTCCCAGCACTTTTTGAGGAAGTGCCAGATCATGTAGTTGTTTTCGTTGGAGAAGGTGAAGTAGCTGCCGCCCAGCTCGGGCAGTCCCAGGCGCCCGACGATTTGCTCCACCGTGTCGGTGACGGGGCCATCCGGGCCTTCTACCGTGATGACCTGAGAGGGGTCTTCGAGCAGTTTATCGGCCAGCCAGCGCAGTTGTGCGGTATCGTTCCAGTCCATCCAGTAGCCCAGGCGGATGGATTGTTCGGTCTGGATGGCGGCGTAGCGCAGCACGCGCGCTTTGCACTCCAGCACGAAGCGCGCCAGGCCGTAGTTTTCGATGTCTTTTTTGGAGCGGAAGCCCTTTTCTTTTTCCACTTCTACTTCGACCCACAGCCCCTGGCAGTCGAAGCCGTTCTGGTAGCGCAGCTCGCGGCCCTGCATGGTCCAGAAGCGGTTGAACAGGTCTTTGTAGGTGCGGCCCCAGCCGTGGTGGACGCCCATCGGGTTGTTGGCTGTGATCGGCCCGTCGAGGAACGACCAGGGCGGCTTGCCCTTGTGCAGCATCCGCATCTTCTCGAACGCGTTGGACTGTTTCCAGAATTCGAGGACTTCGTGTTCCTGGGCGATGAAGTCCACTTTGTTGGGTACGGGTTTGAAGGCCATGTTTACTCCTGGTGAGGATGGGGGTTGGGGATAGGGAGTGGGGATAGGGATAGGGATAGGGATAGGGATAGGGATAGGGATAGGGCATTACATCCTGAGCGGCAGGCGAACGGAGTGAGCCTGAAGTCGAAGGATGGGGGTTGGGTAATTGGGTAATTGGTAATTGGGTAATTGGGTAATTGCATCCTGAGCGGAGGGTGGACAGAGTTCAGATGAACTCCGTTCACTTGTGGTCGAAGGATGGGGGCTTGCCCCTGAGCCATGCACTGAGCCGAAGGCGAAGTGGCTGTCGAA
This sequence comes from Anaerolineales bacterium, assembly GCA_027019845.1. Taxonomy (GTDB): domain Bacteria; phylum Chloroflexota; class Anaerolineae; order Anaerolineales; family JABWBV01; genus JALUWE01. The sequence goes on from JALUWE010000026.1 coordinate 2,221, forward strand.
GGGTTGTGAATTGTGAATGGTGAATGGTTAATTGTGAACGGTTAATTTGAGACCTCACAGGTCTACTACCACACGATGCAGGAAGATTTTACCCAAAGTCGATTGCATCCGGGCATCTCCATGCGCTTTGAGACCTGTGAGGTCTGGGTGCGACTTTTCAAGTGCGTAAGTCCTATAATTTAAACACAAACTCCCGTCCCGGTTCAGGGACGAGAGCGAAGTGGACGGCTCCCGCGGTACCACCCTGGTTCCCGCATCTGCGGGCAACTCTGCCGGGTACGGCCGGTGTTCAGTGTTCAGTGGTCAGTATACAGTGTTCAGTGTACCGTACCAACTGAATACTGAATACTGATTACTGAATACTGAAAACCGACTTATACCCTCGCCGCTGTAACGGGCGGCAAACCCGGCGTCCCTACTGAGGGGTTTCCCTGTTCAGGTTGCGGCTCCGGAAGGATTTTCGGCCTGCTGTGCTGGCCTGGCTCGCACCAAACCCAGGCTCGCTGGCAGTCGTGGCAGGCGTACTCGTTTCCATCATCGCCTTTGCGAAGGGTGTTCGCTTGTGGTTGTGATTGCACGAGATTATGCCACAAAGCGGGAGGGAGGTCAACCTGAGGCGCCTCTCTCCAAGAAGCCCAACACCCGTTCCAGCACTTCCTCCGGCGCCAGATCATCGGTGTTCACGTAAAGGTCCGCGTGCTGGCGGGCGTGTTTCAGGCGGGTGTGTTGTTCGAGATACTCGGCCAGGCTCATGGTCGTTTTGCGCCGCTGTTGGGCGCGCGGGTAGGACACATCCAGAAAGATCAAAATATCCGGGTTGACGTGCCTTTTCCACATATCGGGCACAAAAGAGTGTTCCTGCGCGATGTGGCTGACCCGGTAGCCGCGCGCCTCCAATTTCTCTTTGAGCAAGGATTTTCCCGCTGCGCAAGGGCCAACCAGGCCGACCAGGGTTTTGTTCGTTTGCACTTTACGGTTCGATAGGGATGCGCAATTGCAGTCTGCGCACGTTGTCGCCGTTGTGCTCGACAACCTGCAACACGACCACGCTGATGTCGTCCGAGGGGCGCCCGCGTTCAAGCTCGATGGCGCGCTGCAAAAAGCCGTCTGCCATTTCTTGGGTGTTCAAGCCGGGGCGGGCCAGCAACTCCCGCAATGTGGCTTCCGGGTTCATGGGGGTGCCGTAACGTTTGCCGGCGTGCGAAATTCCATCGGTGAACAGCAGCACGGTCAGGCCGGTTTCCAGCGGGCATTCGTGGATCACGGGACGGGTGTGGCGGCGTACCCCGACCGGTAAACTCGGCTCGTCCATCACCGCAACTTCCGTGCCGGTGACCACGAACACGGGCGCGTCGCTGTTGCGGGTGATCACCAGCGTGTTGCTGATCAGGTCTACCGACAGGATGTTGAGCGTGGCCGACACTTTCCCGCCCCGTTCGTGGAACAAGTAATCGGAGGCCGCACGCGCCGCCGCACCATCGCGCACCCCCTCGGCCAGCAGGCTGATCACCTTGCGCACCACTTTGTTCGATATGCGTTTGGCACTCTTGCCCGAGCGCTGCCCGTCCGCCAACACCACGGAAATCCCCCCACCGGGACGCTCGATCACCTCCAGGGTATCGCCGCTCTCGCGGGTGGCGTATTTGTTCACTTTGCTGACGCCGATCAGGAGTTCCATTGCCTCTCTCGAACGATTTCAACCCCTACGGATTTCGAAAAGCGAACCGCGCCGGGTTTTTCCACACGCACGGTAACGCGCAAAACGCCTTTCTCGCTCAGACAGATTTTGGCAATGTCTGCTGCAAGGGCTTCCACGGTGAGCCGGTTGGCGCTTTCGGTGTGCCGTAACACTTTTTTGGCAATCGTGCGGTAGTTGACGGTGTGTTCGATGTCATCGCTTTCGCCCGCCTGCCTCAAATCCGCGCCGATTTCGATGTTGATGTAAATGTCTTGGGGGTGTTCGCGTTCCCAATCGTTGATGCCGATGATGCCTCTGGCGTGTAAGTCGCGAATGATCACTTTGTCCATGTATCTTGCCTTTCATACAGAGTGTACGTTTGGCGAACGAGCTTGTCAAGCAAGCCGCGGTTCGTTACGGTAAGTTGTCCGGCATACCGGATAGCTTACCGCATTTTCAGCAGATCGCAACCTTGTATCGAACACGGCTATTGACCACCCCACCCAACCCTTGTAGAATTAGACCAACGGGGCAGTGGTGGAATGGCAGACACAGCGGACTTAAAATCCGCCGAGGGAAACCTCGTGTGGGTTCGACTCCCACCTGCCCTATGGACAAACCGGCTTCTATCGGGAGGCCGGTTTTTGTGTTCAGATCACCAATATTTGGAGAACCTCCCCGGTAACCCAAACAGCCCCCGCCAGGGGGGCTGCTCAGGAGAGGAAGGAAGAAGTGGAAGCGGGTTAGATGAAGATGATCTGCGCGTCTTCGCTGAATTCGATGAACTCCATGGCGCCGATCACGCCGTCCACCTGGGGAAGGAGGTCTTTTTCGTCCAGGTCCATCATGTC
>JALUWE010000027.1 GCA_027019845.1 Anaerolineales bacterium
CCTGACGGCGCACCATCTGCCATTGGGCGCGTTTGAGCGCGTAGCCGATGCCCTGCCCGCGATACGCAGGCAACACCGCCAGCATGTGGGAACAATGCTTCAGACGCACTCCCTGCGGCGTGTTGGCCTGGCCCAAGAATCCGAACACGAACCCGATCATGCGCTCTCCATCGAACGCGGCGATCACCAACCCGCCGTTATGGGCCGCGGTGAGCAGCAGGTGGTGGGGCACCACGTCGTCCATGCCCCACACCTGACGCTGAATCTCCTCCACATCTTTCATCTGCGCGGCGTTTTCGAGGATGTGGAGGGTGATGTTGGTTGTGCGTTTATGCCCGCGGTCTGACATTTTTGCGCTTCAACAACATTTGCCAGACCTCGCGACGCCAGTTGCGGCCTGACAGATAGTCGAGATGAGAGGAAAAGCGGGACGGCAGCAGCCCAAAGCTGCTCGGGATGGTGTCCAACGAACAGGTACGGTTGGTGGCCAGATAGTCCAGCCAAAAGGTGGAAACAGGAAGGGCCGGGAACACAGATTCTAGCACAATTGTGAGCGCGCGGAGATAAGGCGGCCGCACAGCGAGCAGGGTGCGCTCGATACCCAGCGCCCGCATGATCATCTGAATGATCTGACGGAAGGCGAGATATTCTGGCCCCCCGATTTCGTAAACCATGTTGCGGGTGCGCTCGTCGTCCAGCGCCCACACCAGACAGGTCGCCAGGTCTTCCACCCACAGGGGTTGCAGCAGGGTGCTGCCATCCCCCGGCATGAGGAAAACATACGGCAAGGCGTACAGCAAGCGCGCCAGGCCGGTGGTGAAGCCATCGTTGGGGCCGAACACCAGGGCAGAACGCAGGATGGTGAAATCGACCCCGCTGCGCCGGATGTGCTCTTCGGCAATGGCTTTGGCTTTGAAGACCGGGTATGCAGAGGCGCGGTCCGCGCCCAGGTGGCTGACGGTGAACAGACGGTCTACCCCGGCCTGGGCCGCGGCCTCCGCCACCGCGCGGCTGCCCTGGATGTCGGTTTCCAGCAGGTTGGCCCCGGACCCCTGCCACTCGGCCCCCGCGAGATGGTAGACCACCTCCACCCCCACCATGGCGGCCTGCAACCCGCGCGGGTCGCTCAGGCTGCTGACCGCCACCTCAAGGGGAACGCCGCGCGGCAGCTTTGGGGTATCCGGCGAGGGCCGCAACAGCACCCGCACCGGATACCCGGCCTCGATCAATTGACGTATGAGCACCCGGCCGATGAAGCCCGTGCCGCCGGTAACCAGAATCATGGAGCAGTTTCGGGAGGTTTATACCTCCCACTCCGAATGCACCTCCGGGAAGTACACCGCCTCCATCCCCCTCTCCCCCAAGATTTCCATCAACGGGTCGGCCCCGCGCTTTTCGCCATGTACCAGGAACACCTTCTTGACCCGTTCCCTGGCTGCCAGCGCGTAGTCGCGCAGGATGTATTGCCCGGCGTGTGCCGAAAAACCGCCGATAGTGGCAACTTCGCACCTGCGCTCGTATACCTCGCCGAAGATTTTGACGCGTTTCTCCCGGTCGGCCAGACGGCGACCGAGGGTGTGCGGCGCCTGCCAGGAGACGATCAGCACCGTGTTGCGCGGGTCTTCGATGTTGTTTTTCAGGTGGTGCAGGATGCGCCCGGTCTCCGCCATGCCCGAGGCCGAGATGATGATCATCGGGTCTTTGCGCAGGTTGAGGGCTTTGGATTCCTCCACCGAGCGGACGTACGTCAGCAAATCGAACCCCAGCGCGGTATGGTGGGCGTCGTTTGCCATGAACTCCTGGGTTTCCCTATCGAAATAGGCGCGATGTTTGCGGAAAACGTCGGAAATGTTTACGGCCAGCGGGCTGTCTACGAACACCGGAATGCGCGGCAGGTGGCCCTCGTCGATCATCTTGTGAATGCAGTACACCAGCTCCTGCGTGCGCCCCACTGCGAAAGAAGGGATGATCACCTTACCACCGCGCTGAATGGTGCGCGCCAGCACCTCGAGCAGTTCCTGGTAGGCCTGATCAGGGTCGTTGTGCGGTTTGTCGCCATAGGTACATTCCATGATCAGGTAATCGGTCTCGCTGGGGAAGACCGGGTCGCGCAACAGGGGCTTGTTGGTGCGCCCGATGTCTCCCGAAAACCACAGGCGGAACTTGCGCCCGCGCTCTTCGATGTCCAGCACGATGGCGGCGGACCCTAAAATGTGCCCGGCCTCGACGAAGCGGACCCTCACCCCAGGAACCGGCTCGAACGGCTGGTCATACGCCACCGGTTCGAGGGACTGGCAGGCTTCAGCAGCGTCTTCGATGGTGTAGAGCGGCTCGATGGGCGGCTCTCCCTTGCGGGCGCGCTTTTTGTTGACGTACATGGCGTCGTATTCGTGGATTTTGCCCGAATCGCGCAGCATTACGTCGGCCATATCCACGGTAGGCAGCGTGGCGTACACCCGGCCGCGGTAGCCGTTTTTGATCAGATGGGGCAGGTTGCCGCTGTGGTCGATGTGGGCGTGCGATAGCAGCACCGCGTCCAGCTTGCGGCAATCGAACGGGAAGCTGCGGTTGATCTGGTAGGCCAGCTTGCGTTTGCCCTGAAACAGGCCGCAATCCAGCAAAAGCGAATGGCCGTTGACTTCGATCAGATGTTGGGAGCCGGTCACGGTTTGGGCCGCGCCATGAAAATAGATGCGCATATCTTCTCCTGAAGAAAAAGGCTAGAAAGCCCCCTTGCGAACTACCTGTAAAATACTTTCACCGAATTTCTCGAACCGCCAGGGCACTTCACGCATGATTTCGCCCAGGGTTTGTAAATCCGACGGGTTTTGGCGGGCAATCTTACGCATGATCGAGCGCGGCAGGATCACGTCGGAATTGACGCCCATCCGCCGGGCCTGGTCTTTGCGCCAATCCGAAAGCGCCTCTATGAGGAGCAGATAATCCTCGCTGGGCCGCGGGGCGTATGGCTGGTGTGCAGGTGGTGCGTTAAGCCCTTGCCGGATGGCCCTCAGCACGCCTTTCCCGAACACGCGCACCTGCCGCGGGGTCATTCCGGCAGCCAGGAGGTCTTCCCGCCTTCGCGGGCAATGGGAGGCCAGAGAGAGCAAGATGCGGTCGCTGAGCACCTTGAAGGCCGGGCGGTCCAGTTTGCGCGCCATTTGGTCGCGGTAAATGCACAGCTTCTGTAACACCGCGGCTTGCTGGCCGCTCAGGTCTCTGGCGCCATTGATTTTCCAACACAACGCGTCTTTAGAGGCCGGCGCGCGGCCGTTGACGCGGCAGGCACGGTTGAAATCCTCCGCGGCCAGGGGCCAGAGCTTGTTTTGCTGCAAGCGTTCCAGCAGGCGGTTGCGCAGGGGGATCAGGTAGTGTGTGTCCAGGCGGGCGTAGGACAACAGGTCACGCGGCAGCGGGCGTTTCCCCCAGTTGGCGCGCTGGTAGCGTTTGTCGAGCCGCAGCCCGAATTCCGCGAACAGAATCGACCCAAGCCCGACCCGTTCTTCCCCCAGGGTGCGCGCCGCGACCATGGTGTCGAAGATGTTGGCAAACGAAAATCCGAAATCTCGTTGCAGGCAAAGCAAATCGTATTCTGCGGCGTGGAATATTTTTTCATGCTGCGGGCTGGCAAAGAGGGGCGCAAGCGGCGATAGATCGTCCAGCGCAAGCGGGTCAACCAAAAAATCTTCCCCCGGAATGGAAAACTGAATCAGACAAACCCTTTCCTGGTACGCATACAGGCTGTTCGATTCAGTATCTACCGCGATCAAAGGCTGGGAGGCCAGTTTTTCGGCCAGCATCTGGAGTTGTGCAGCCTGGGTGACCAAAAGCGGGTCGGGAAGGTCGGTGTCGGACACGAGGGTATTATAGCAAATGTTTTGGAAAATCAGGAGTGGGACGTGGTAGGGGGGTAGGTGTCAGGGGGTCAGGGGGTCAGGTATCAGGGGTCAGGGGTCGGGTGTCAGGGGCAGGTGTCGCCAGTGCCCCCGGTGCTCTCCAATGCTCCGGCGTTCCAGCGGGATGGTGGCGCACGACCGGATGGCTCTCTAACCCTCCTTTCACCCCCTTCTTACGAGATTCTGACTTTTGGGCGATATGATTCGAGTGTGCGGGGTGCGGGGTGTGAGGTGCGGTGTGCGACGTGCGGGGTGCGACGTACGATGTGCGACGTACGGTGTTCCGAAGTACAGTGCTCCCAGTGCCTTCAGTGGTCTTATTGGTCGTAGTTGTCTGAGTGGTCTTATTGGTCTGAGTGGTTTCAGTTCCCTCAGTTCCGCCAGTTCCCTCAGTGCCTTCAGTAGTCTTATTGGTCGTAGTTGTCTGAGTGGTCTTATTGGTCTGAGTGGTTTCAGTGCCCCCAGTGCCCCCAGTGCCTCCAGTGCTCCAATGGGGCGCGGTGTTCAGTGTACAGTGTTCAGCGTCCTCAGCACCCTCAGCGCTTCAGCGCTCCGAAGCACAGTGCCCCCAGTGCCTTCAGTGGTCTTATTGGTCGTAGTTGTCTGAGTGGTCTTATTGGTCTGAGTGGTCTCGTGCCCCCAGTGCCCCCAGTGCTCCAATGGGGCGCGTGTTCAGTGTACAGTGTTCAGCGTCCTCAGCACCCTCAGCGCTTCAGCGCTCCGGAGCACAGTGCCCCCAGTGCCTTCAGTGGTCTTATTGGTCGTAGTTGTCTGAGTGGTCTTATTGGTCTGAGTGGTCTCGTGCCCCCAGTGCCCTCAATGCTCCAATGGGGCGCGGTGTACAGTGTACA
>JALUWE010000028.1 GCA_027019845.1 Anaerolineales bacterium
ATAGCAGAAGTGTAAACGAACGACTGTCACAAATCCGGCATTAGACTGTCAACGATCGGCTGTCACTTTTGACTGTTAACGTTCGACTGTCAGTGGACACCTACTCCTTACTTCCTACTTCCTACTCCTTACTTCCTTCCTTCCCCCCTTCAGTCCAGATGATCGTAGGCCACCAGCGTCAGGAAGCCGACGAAATGCTCCGCGGTGGTCAACTGATCGAAGATGTCCGCGGCCAAATCAAATTTACCGCCACGGAAACGATCCTGCCCCACAAGCGACTCGATCTTCGCCAGCTCCTCGGGCACCAGGCTGCGGTACAGCTCGACGTCCACTTTACGGCCATCGGCCAGGCGGGCGTCGGGATGGTTGATCCACTGCCACACCTGGGCGCGGGAGATCTCCGCGGTGGCGGTGTCTTCCATCAGGTTGTAGATGGCAGCCGCGCCCACCCCGCGCAGCCAGGATTCCAGGTACAGCAGGCCGACGTTGATGTTCAGCCGCAGCCCCTCTTCGGTGATCTGCCCCGCCTCGATGTGCCAGTTCATCAAATCCTGGGGGGTGACGCTCACATCCTCGCGCAACACCTCTTTCTGATGCGGGCGCTCCCCCAGCACATCCTCGAACACCTGACGGGCGGTGGGCACCAAATCGGGGTGCGCTATCCAGGTACCGTCGAAGCCGTCGCCGGATTCGCGCAGCTTGTCTTCGCGCACTTTGGCGAGCGCGAGGCGGTTGATCTCCGGATCGCGGCGGCTGGGGATGAAGGCCGCCATGCCGCCGATGGCGTGCGCGCCGCGCTTGTGGCAGGAGCGCACCAGCAGGTCGGTGTAGGCGCGCATGAACGGCACGGTCATGGTGATCTGCGCCCGGTCGGGGAGCACGAAGCCGGGCTGGTTGCGGAATTTTTTGATCACGCTGAAGATGTAGTCCCAGCGCCCGGCGTTCAGCCCCGAGGCGTGGTCGCGCAACTCGTACAGGATTTCCTCCATCTCGAAGGCGGCCAGCACGTTTTCGATCAACACGGTGGCGCGGATGGTGCCGCGCGGGATGCCGAGCAGGTCCTGCGCCAGGTTGAACACCTCGTTCCACAGGCGGGCTTCGAGGTGATTTTCCAGTTTGGCGAGGTAGAAGTAGGGGCCGGAGCCGCGCTCGATCAGCTCGGCCGCGTTGTGGAAGAAATACAACCCGAAGTCGAACAGGCTGGCGGAGATGGGTTCGCCGTCTACGAGCAGGTGTTTTTCGACCAGATGCCAGCCGCGCGGGCGCACCAACAGGGTGGCGGTCTGCTCGTTCAGGCGGTATTCTTTTCCGTCCGGGCTGGTGAAGGCGATCTCGCGGCGCACCGCGTCGATCAGGTTGATCTGGCCGTGGATCACATTCGCCCACGTCGGGGAGAGGGAGTCCTCGAAGTCGGCCATGAACACATCCGCGCCGGAGTTGAGGGCGTTGATCATCATCTTGCGGTCCACCGGGCCGGTGATCTCCACCCAACGTTTTTGCAAATCGGGCGGGGCGGGGGCCACCTGCCAGTCCGCGTTGCGGATGTGTTCGGTCTCCGGCAGGAAAGTGGGCAGGTTTCCGGCGTCGATCTGCGCCTGGATTTCATCACGACGGGCGAGCAGGGTTTTGCGGGTGGGGTCGAAAGCGCGGTGCAAACGGGCGAGAAATTCGAGGGCCTCGGGTGTGAGCACTTGTCGGGAGGCAGGGGAAGACGCTCCCCGAAGTTCGACCCCCTGAACGACCGGTTGGTGTTGGACGGCTGTCTGCGGCATAACGTCACTCCTGTGCGTTGGGATGATCGGTTCCAACAGCGGGTATTTGGCGAAGTTTCCCCCCTGCCGCCGGTTTGTGCGATTTTCCACAATCTCTTGTTACAAATTCTACAAACTTAGGGGGGAGAAGACAAGCCGCAAATGGATAGGCGCGGCTCACATATCCCGGTAGCTCGCGCCTACCCGGTTGGGTAGGTTGCCAGAGTCGAATGCAAGTTGAACTGAAAACGGGGAGCACTGGGGGGCACTGGGGCACTGAGGGAACTGGGGGGAACTGAGGGAACTGGAGGGAACTGAGGGAACTGGAGGGAACTGAGACCACCAGACCAATAAGACAACTACGACCAATAAGACCAATAAGACAACTACGACCAATAAGACCAATAAGACAACTACGACCAATAAGACCAATAAGACAACTACGACCAATAAGACTACCGAAGGCACTGAACCCCGCACATCGCACCCCGCACTCCGCACCCCCACCCCCATTTTGTGCTACAATTCGCGGCACTATGAAAAACGTCATCCGCGCCGTCAAAGGCACCGTCGATTTCTATCCCGAAGAAATGGCCTTCCGCAACTGGCTGTACAGCAACATCCGGCGGGTTTCGGAATCCTTCGGCTACCAGGAGTACGAAGGCCCGCTGATCGAGAGCATCGAGCTGTACGCGGCCAAATCCGGCGAAGAATTGGTCAAAAAGCAATCCTTCGTGTTCGAGGACCGCGGGGGCAACCTGCTCACCCTGCGGCCCGAACTGACCCCCACACTGGCGCGCATGGTGGCGCAACGCCAGCACCAACTGCCCCGGCCCCTGCGCTGGTGGTCCTTCGGCCCGTTCTGGCGTTATGAGCGACCGCAAAAAGGCCGCACCCGGGAATTTTTCCAGTGGAACATCGATCTGGTCGGCATGGTCTCGCCGGAAGGGGATGCCGAACTGGCCGCGGTCGGCGCGCGGCTCTTCCAGGCGTTAGGGCTGACCCCCAAGCAGGTCGCCATTCTGGTCAACAACCGCCGCCTGATGGAGGCCGAACTGCGCGGCATCGGCATTGGGGACGAACTGCGCCCGGCAATCATCCGTCTGATCGACCGCCGCGACAAAATGCCCGCGGAAAAATGGGAGGCCTACGCCCGCGATCTGGGACTCTCCTCCGGCCAGCTTACCCAACTCATCGATCTGCTCTCCGACGGCGAGTTGTGGCGCAAATCCGAGGAACTGGTTCGCTTTTTCGATGCGGTGAGCGCGTTGGGATGCCGGGAATATGTCCAGTTCGCGCCCCACGTGATCCGCGGGCTGGACTACTACACCGGCACGGTGTTCGAGGCCCGCGACTGTGACGGCCAGTTCCGCGCTATCCTGGGCGGGGGACGCTACGACAACCTGGTCGCCGAAGTGGGCGGGGACCCGATGCCGGGGGTGGGGTTCGCCATGGGCGACAAGGTGATCCGCGTGGTGCTGGAGAAATTCGACCGCCTGCCCGACCCGGCCAGCCTGCGCTACCCGCTGGTGGTGGTCACCGTGTTCGATCAGGACACCCAACTGGAATCCTTCAGGCTGGCCGCGGAACTGCGCGCGGCCGGGCTGAACGTGGCCGTGTATCCCCAAGCGGACAGGCTGGGCCGCCAGTTCCGTTATGCCGACCGCATCGGCGCACGCGCCGCGGTGGTGCTCGGCCCCGACGAGCTGCAAAACGGCCAGGTGGCGGTCAAGAACCTGCTCTCCGGCGAGCAGACGAAGACGCCGCGCGAGCAGGCCGCCAATGCCATTCAAAAAATCCTTGATACAGAACCCCCTTCGTGATAGAATTTTGCCAGATATGGCGGTAGTAGCTCAGTTGGCAGAGCGTCGCACTGTGGATGCGAATGTCGCGGGTTCAAGTCCCGTCTACCGCCCCTAAACAGCCTGCTGCGGCAGGCTTTTTCTGTCTCCCGGAACGCTGAAACGCTGAGCGTGCTGAGGACGCTGAACACTGTACACTGAACACTGACCACTGACCACTGAACCCCGCACACCCATTGGATCACTGAAGGCACTGAAGGCACTGGGGAACACTGGGAGCACCGGGACAACCAGACCAATAAGACTAATCAGAGCACTCAGACCAATAAGACTACTGAAGGCACTGGACATTCGGAACGCTGAAACGCTGAGCGTGCTGAGGACGCTGAACACTGACCACTGACCACTGACCACTGAACCCCGCACACCCATTGGATCACTGAAGGCACTGGACTTTCGGAACGCTGAAACGCTGAGCGTGCTGAGGACGCTGAACACTGACCACTGAACCCCGCACACCCATTGGATCACTGAAGGCACTGAAGGCACTGGGGAACACTGGGAGCACCGGGACAACCAGACCAATAAGACTAATCAGAGCACTCAGACAAATTAGACCAGTCAGACCAATAAGACTACTGAAGGCTCTGGACTTTCGGAACGCTGAAACGCTGAGCGTGCTGAGGACGCTGAACACTGTACACTGAACACTGACCACTGAACCCCGCACACCCATTGGATCACTGAAGGCACTGGACTTTCGGAACGCTGAAACGCTGAGCGTGCTGAGGACGCTGAACACTGTACACTGAACACTGACCACTGAACCCCGCACCCCGCACATAAGGACTCCCCATGCACATCTGGCGCATCAACACCCGAACCCAAACCCTGGCCCGCGAACCCGTACCCGAGAGCTGGGAACGGCTGGGGGGGCGCGGGCTGCTGGCGCGCATCCTGCTCGACGAAGTCGAACCTACCTGCGAGCCGCTCGGCCCCAACAACAAGCTGATCTTCGCGCCCGGCCTGCTGGTCGGCCACATGCTTTCGAGCTGCGACCGCATCTCCATCGGCGCCAAAAGCCCGCTCACCCGCGGGGTCAAAGAGTCCAACGCGGGCGGGCGCACCGGTTTGCAGCTCACCCACCTGGGCATCAAAGCGCTGATCCTGGAAGACCGGCCCGCAGGCGAGGGC
>JALUWE010000029.1 GCA_027019845.1 Anaerolineales bacterium
CTCACCGCGACCGTACCCCCCACCTCAACGCCCACTTCCACCGCCACACGCGGCTCGGATTGTATTGTGCCCGATGATGGGATATTGTACATTTTGCACAACGACATATTCAACCATAGAGGGCCGGATGGGAAAGAACTCGATCTGGCTCTATTCAGGATGTACCCTCAGTGGGCATCCTTTAGTCAAATGCTTGAGTGGTATGAGGAACCGCTTAGTGCCGGACGAGTTATTGAGGAAGCATCTTCTAAAGAACCTGATCTCCAAGTAAATTCGGCAGTCACGCTGGTCACGGTGGGGATGCTGTTGAACTGGCAACTGCCACCCGATGGCGATCTTTTTTCCCAGGCGCGTGCGGTTAGTGAGAGATTGGATGATTTTTACTGGGAGTATTTTAATTGGAAGCACTTTAACGACAATCAAGACAAAGAAACACAGAGCCACTATCAAGATGCGGATAATGCTGCGACCTATGCCATCTATGCTTTCTTTGAGTACGATCGGGAAGTCCTTAGCGAGTGGTGCGAGACGTATCAAGAGCTATTTGGGCAATCTCCATTTCGTACCCCTTGATCTGCGGTGTTTGAGAAAACGCGACATTAACTCAGGAGTAACTTGCAATGACAGGCAAATTCAAATTCTCGGTTATTGTGACCCTGTTCGCAACTTGCTTATTCCTCAGCAGTAGGGATACTCGATATTAGATACTGGATATTCGATATTCGATTCCCACCCCCCATCCTTCGACTTCAGGCGCACTGCGTTCGCCTTCCGCTCAGGATGCAATCCGATACCTAATACCCAATATCTAATACCTAATACTCTCCAAGGAGTCACCCATGAACCCCATCCTTTCACCCCCCCGCCTGGCCCGCGCCTGTGCGCTGCCCCTGGCGCTGTGGCTGTTGTTGAGCGGCTGCACGAACGGCCCTGCACCCCCCTTCCCACGGCCACACACACCCGCCTGCCCCCCACCCTGACCCCATCAAGGGCACCCCACACCCAATCCCAAAAATCCGCGTCACCCATCGAGCGTGGGTGACGCGGATTTTGCGTGTTTACCTGGATTGTTTGTCCCGCCAGATTGTTTACTCCAGCCTGCCGGTGATGATCGCCCGTTTGACCTCCGCAATCGCCTGGGTGACGTGAATCTCGCGCGGGCAGGCCTCGGTGCAGTTGAACGCGGTGCGGCAGCGCCATACACCCATCTGGTCGCTCAAGATTTGCAGTCGCTGGGCCGCGGCCTGGTCCCGGCTGTCGAAGATGAAGCGGTGCGCGTTCACGATGGCCGCCGGGCCGACGTATTGATCGTTGGCCCAGAACGAGGGGCAGGAGGTGGTGCAGGCCGCGCACAGGATGCACTTGGTGGTGTCGTCGAAGCGTTCGCGCTCCGCCTGGCTCTGCAAAAACTCCTTCCCGTCCGCGGGCGGGTTGTCGTTCACAAAGTAGGGCAGCACGGAGCGGTAGTGCTCGAAGAACGGCTCCATGTCCACCACCAGGTCTTTTTCGATCTTCAGCCCCATCAACGGCTCGACCGTGATGTGGTTGGTGCCCAGGTCTTTGACCAGCACTTTGCAGGCCAGCATGTTGCGCCCGTTGATGCGCATGGCGTCCGAACCGCACACCCCGTGCGCGCACGAACGGCGGAAGGTCAGGGTGCCGTCCTGGTAGCCCTTGATGTACTCCAGCAGATCGAGCACCCGGTCGGTGGGTTCCGCCTCTACGGTGTAGGTCTCGTAGTGGGGTTTGGTGTCCTTTTCGGGGTTGAAGCGCAGGATTTTCAGTGTGACTTCCATGATGGCCGGCCTCCTAGTACACCCGTTCCTTGGGCTGGTATTTGGTGATCACCACCGGTTTGTAATCCAGTCTGACCTGGCCGTCTTCGAGCCACGCCAGGCTGTGCTTCATCCAGTTGGCATCGTCGCGTTTGGGGTAGTCGTCGCGGGCGTGCGCGCCGCGGCTCTCTTTGCGCGCCAGCGCGGCCACGGTGGTCACTTCCGCCAGGTCGAGCAGGTTACCCAGTTCCCAGGTGTTGAGCAGATCGGTGTTGAACACCTTGCCTTTGTCGGATACCCCCACATTTTGGAAACGCGCCTTCAGCTCACGGATTTTCTCCAACGCCTGGGACATGCCCTCCTCGACGCGGAACACGCTGACATGCTCCATCATCACCGCCTTCATCTCGTTGGCGATGTCGGTGGCGCGCTCGGTGCCTTTGCCGTTCAGCAGTTTGTCGAGTTGCTGGCGGGTGAAGGCGGTGGGGTCAGCGGGGAGGGGTTGGAAGTCCGCGCCGCGGGCGTATTCCGCGGCCCGCATACCGGCGTGTTTGCCGAACACCGTGATGTCGAGCAGGGAGTTGGTGCCCAGGCGGTTGGCGCCGTGTACGGACACGCAAGCGCACTCCCCCGCGGCGTACAACCCCGGCAGCACAGTGTTGTTGGTGTCGATCACCACTTCGCCGTACATGTTGGTGGGGATGCCGCCCATGGCGTAGTGCGCGGTGGGCTGTACGGGCATGGGTTGTTTGACCGGGTCCACGCCCAGGTAGGTGCGGCAGAAGTCGATGATGTCGGGCAGCTTGGAGAGTATCTCTTCGGCGGTGACGCGGTAGGGGCTGCCGTCGGGGCGCACGCGCCCGTCCAGTTCTGCGTATTTGTTGACCGTTTCGGGGCGCACGTCCAGGTGCAGATAGGATTTGCCGTTGATGCCGCGGCCTTCCTTGATTTCCAGATACATGGCGCGGCTGACCACGTCGCGGGAGGCCAGGTCTTTGACGGTGGGGGCGTAGCGGTCCATGAAGCGTTCGCCCTCGCTGTTGAGCAGCACACCGCCCTCCCCGCGCACGCCTTCGGTGATCAGGATGCCCAGCTTGAAGATGCCGGTGGGGTGAAATTGGAAGAACTCCATGTCTTCGGCGGGGATGCCGCGGCGCAGCGTGATGGCGACCCCGTCGCCGGTGTAGGCGTAGGCGTTGGAGGTGACGCTCCAGACGCGGCCATGCCCGCCGGTGGCAAAGATCACCGCTTTGGCGCGAAAGACGTGCAATTCGCCGGTGGCCAGTTCCAACGCCACCACGCCCGCGGCCGCGCGGTTTTCGATCAGCACGTCCAGCACGTGAAACTCATCGAAGAAGGTGACGTTGTTCTTGATGCACTGCTGGTACAGGGTTTGCAGGATCATGTGGCCGGTGCGGTCTGCCGCGTAGCAGGCGCGTTGTACCGGTTTTTTGGTGATGTTGTTGGTGTGGCCGCCAAAACGCCGCTGGGCGATGCGGCCTTCTTGGGTGCGTGAAAAGGGCAGCCCCATGTGCTCCAGCTCGTAGACCACGTCAATGGCCTCCTGGCACATGAATTCGATGGCGTCCTGATCGCCCAGATAGTCGCTGCCTTTGACGGTGTCGAAGGCGTGCCACTCAGGATGGTCTTCTTCGTGGTTGCCGAGGGCCGCGCCGATGCCCCCCTGGGCCGCGCCGGTGTGCGAGCGGGTGGGGTAGAGCTTGGAGAGCACCGCGGTTTTGGCGCCCCGCGAGGCGTACAGGCCCGCCATCAAGCCCGCTCCCCCAGCCCCTACAATCACCACTTCGTATTCGTGCGTTTTCGTCATTTTTCCGCCTCCTACAAACCCGCCAAGCGCTCGTTTGTCGCCGCGACGATGGCAATGCCGCCGATGGCTGTGACCACCAACCAGAAGACGAAAATGACCCAGGCCGCCACTTTCTGCGCCTTCGGATCGTGGATGAAATCATTCACCACCTGGCGCAGACCGTTCATGCCGTGCGCAAACGCGAAGCCCAGCAGCAGGATGTCGTATGTCTGCCACAGGACGCTGCTCCAGCGTTGGAGCACATAATCGAGATCGATTTCATGGACACCCACCACCACATCCTGAATGAGCACATGGATCCAGACCAGCGGAATCAGCAGTACCCCGCTGTAGCGCATCCATTTCCAGGCGGTGGTTTCTATATTTTTGGGGGGAGATACTGTTCGTGTGGGGACGCTCATGGTTGGCCTCCTATCCACCCAGGAAATTGTTGATCACCAGGCTGCGGAACATCACAAACGCGGCTGGCAGCCACAACAACACACTGATCGCCAGTGTCCCGCGCACGGATTTGCGCTGGCGGCCAATGCTCCACGCCTCCGGTTTTCGCAAATCGTAATATGCGATGCGCAAGCCATTGATCCCGTGAAAAATCACAGCAAAGACCAACGCGATCTCTCCCAGCATGAAGGGAGTCGAGCGGTAGAGGGCTATCGCTTCTTCGTACAGTTCGGGCGCGAAATACACGGTTGAGGTGTCCAGAATGTGGATGATCAAAAACAGCAAGGTGCCCAGCCCGGTCAGGCGGTGCAGCACGAAACTGAGATGACCCTCCCGGCCGCGGTAGGTGGCATAGCCGGATACAGTTGTTTTGAGAGAAGAGATGAAGCTGGACATACGACCTCCTTTGGAATGTGTCGGGTGTGTACGTGTGTGTGCGAGGTGCGATGTGCGGCGTTCGGTGTTCAGTGCGCTGAGTGCCTTCAGCCTTCCGACCTGTGCAGCGTGCCGCGTGCGGAGATTTACCTGTCTACCTGTTTACCTGCCTACCCGTTTACGTGCAACGTGCGACATTCAGCGTCCTCAGCACCCTCAGCGCTTCAGCGTTCCAGCGTTCCAATCGCGATTCTCGCTCCCCCCTACCCCATATGCCGGATGATGGCGTCTCCGAATTCGGAGCACTTGAGCAGGGTGGCGTCCTCCATCAGGCGGTGAAAATCGTAGGTGACGGTTTTTGCGCTGATCGCGCCTTCCACGCCTTTGATGATCAGGTCTGCGGCCTCGTGCCATTTCATGTACCGGAACATCATCTCGCCGGAGAGGATGACCGAGCTGGGATTGACCTTATCCAGGTTGGCGTACTTGGGCGCGGTGCCGTGGGTGGCCTCGAACAGGGCATGGCCGCTGTCGTAGTTGATGTTGCCGCCCGGCGCGATGCCGATTCCGCCCACCTGCGCGGCCAGCGCGTCCGACAGGTAGTCGCCGTTCAGGTTCATGGTGGCCAGCACATCGAAGCTGCGGGCGCGGGTGATGGTTTGCTGGAACACGATGTCCGCGATCACATCCTTGATCAGCAATTTGCCTGCGGACAGGGCGGCATCCTGTTCCGCGTTGGCGGTTGCCTCGCCTTTTTCGGCTTTGGTGCGCTCCCATTGCGCCCAGGTGTAGACCTGATCGCCGAACTCCTCCTCGGCCACCTCGTAGCCCCACTTGCGGAACGCGCCCTCGGTGTACTTCATGATGTTGCCTTTGTGAACCAGCGTGACGCTGCGCCGGTTGTTCTCCAGCGCCCAGCGGATGGCAGCCCGCACCAGCCGTTTGCTGCCCTCCTCCGAGACCGGTTTGATGCCGATCCCCGCGGTGTCCGGGAAGCGCATCTTGGCGTATTCTTCGGGAAACTCTCTTTGCAGCAACGCCTTGAAGCGAGCGTTTTCCGGCGTGCCATGCTCGAACTCGATCCCGGCGTAAATGTCCTCCGTGTTTTCGCGAAAGACCACCATGTCCACGTCCTGGGGACGCTTGACCGGGGAGGGCACACCGTTGAACCAGCGTACCGGGCGCTGGCAGACGTACAGATCGAGCGCCTTGCGCAGGGCCACGTTGAGCGAGCGGATGCCGCCCCCAATCGGGGTGGTCAGCGGCCCCTTGATCCCGACCAGAAATTCCTTGAACGCTTCCACCGTCTCTTCGGGCAGCCAGCTTCCGAAGTTGTCGTAGGCCTTCTGCCCGGCATAGACTTCCATCCATTGGATTTTGCGTTTGCCGCCGTAAGCCTTCTCCACCGCGGCGTCCAGCACGCGTACCGCAGCCCGCCAGATGTCCGGGCCGGTGCCGTCGCCCTCGATGAAGGGCAGAATCGGGGTGTCGGGAACCTGCAATGTGCCGTTCTGAATGGTAATTTTTTCGCCCTGTTCTGGAACTTGAACGATAGTGTAGCTCATGTCTAAGAGGTAAATCCTTTCTGTTTTTTAGTGTGTCATCACCTGAACTGCGGCTAACAGCGATGGAACGTGCCAATTATAGCACGCCAGAGGTCTGCGAAAACAGAACCGCTGGTTTTTTTAACGCAAAGCCGCCCCCCGCGAAGACACCACGAGTTCCCAACTGTACCCCATACACTCGATTCCAACAGGGGCAAATGTCCCAAAATACGAGGGACAAAGGGAATGTTTCGGAAACTGGGTGCTTCTCCCGAACGTGAAAACGCGAACATTCCCGATATTTTATGGGGGTATAATGTTGCCGTCCGGTTATGGTGGACGCGCGATAGGAAATCCCCATATTTTCTGGTCTGGAGAAAGAAATGACAAATTCACAAGGTGGTTCATCAGCGCCAGAATCCCCTTCTGTTGAGTTTCACACCCTGGGCGTGGATGAGGTGTTGCGACATCTCGCCACCCCGCCCGACACGGGCCTGACCTCCCAGGAAGCCCGCCGCCGTTTGGCAGAGCATGGGCCTAACCAGCTCGACGAAGCCCCGCCCACATCGATCTGGAAGATGCTGTGGGAGCAGTTCAACAATTTCGTGGTCTGGCTGCTGCTGGTGGCGGTGGTCATTTCCGCGGTCCTGGGGGATTGGGCCGAGGCCGCGGCCATTTTGTTGATTGTGGTGCTGAACGCGGTGCTGGGCGTGATCCAGGAACGCCGCGCGGAACAAGCGCTGGCCGCGCTGCGCGAGCTGGCCTCCCCGGAGGCGCACGTGATCCGCGACGGCCACCACCTTGTGATCCCGGCCCGGGAAGTGGTGCCGGGCGACATCGTGCTGCTGGAAGCCGGGAACTACGTGCCCGCGGACGTGCGCCTGATCGAGGCCATCAACCTGCGCGTAGAGGAGGCCGCGCTGACAGGGGAAAGTGTGCCGGTTCAAAAAGACGCCACCCAACGCCTGGAGGCCGACATCCCGCTGGGCGACCGCAAGAACACCGCCTTCATGGGAACGCTGGTCTCCTATGGCCGCGGCAAAGGCGTGGTGGTCAGCACCGGGATGCACACCCAGATCGGCATGATCGCCAAAATGTTGCAATCCGTGCATCAGGAGCCGACCCCGCTGCAAAAGCGGCTCGATCATCTTGGCCGCACGTTGGGCTACGCGGCCCTGACGCTGTGCGCGCTGGTCTTCGTGCTGGGATGGGTGCGCGGCGCGGACCCGCTGGACATGTTCCTGGTGGCGGTCAGCCTGGCGATTGCCGCCGTTCCAGAGGGGCTGCCCGCGGTGGTCACCATCGCACTGGCCCTGGGGATGCGGGAGATGATCCGGCGCAACGCCCTGATCCGGCGGCTGTCCTCGGTCGAGACGCTCGGCTCCGCCACCGTGATCGGCTCCGACAAAACCGGTACGCTGACCCAAAACGAGATGACCGTCACCCGTATCTGGGTGGACGGCCAGGATTTTGAAGTCACCGGCAGCGGCTACGTGCCCGAAGGCGAGTTTCTGGTGGCGGGGGAAGCGGTCGATCTGCACCATTACCCCGCGGTGTTGACCGCGCTGTGGGTGGGCGCGCTGAACAACGACGCCACCCTGGAATTTTCGGACAACGGCAGCGAACCGGGCGGAGCGCCGCGCGTCCGCATCGTGGGCGACCCGACCGAGGGCGCGCTGCTGGTCGCGGCTGCCAAAGTCGCCGGGCTGCAAAACACGCTGGCCGCCTCCTACCCCCGCGTGCAGGAAATCCCCTTCGACTCCGGGCGCAAACGCATGGTCACGTTCCACGAAGTGCGCGAGCCGCACACCGAAGACCTCTCCCCCTTCACCGACGATCAGCCGCGCGTCCATGTGGTGGTGGTCAAAGGCGCGCCAGACGTGATCCTGGACTTGTGTACCCAATACCAGACCATGGACGACCAGACCGCGCCCCTGGACGCGGCCACGCGCGGCCGCATTCTGGAAGCCAACGACCGCATGACCGCGAACGCGTTGCGCGTGCTGGCCGTGGCCTACCGCCTGGTCTACAAAGTGCCGCGCGAATTCGAACCCGAAAGCGTGGAGAAAGACCTGGTCTTCGCCGGGCTGATCGGCATGATCGACCCGCCGCGGCCCGAGATCAAAACCGCGCTCGAAAAAGCGCGCCACGCCGGTATCCGCACCATCATGATCACCGGCGACTACCCCAACACGGCCCGCGCCATCGCCGAGTCCATCGGCCTGATGCACAACGGCCAGCAGGTGTTGACCGGCAGCGACCTGAACCAGATGGACGACCGGGAATTGCAGGCACACATCGAGCGCACCGCGGTCTTTGCCCGCGTCTCCCCCGAACACAAAGTGCGCATCGTGGAGGCCCTGCGCAACGCGGGCGAGGTGGTCGCCATGACCGGCGACGGCGTCAACGACGCGCCCGCGCTCAAACGCGCTGACATCGGGGTGGCCATGGGCATCACCGGCACGGACGTGGCCAAAGAGACCGCGGACATGGTGCTGACCGACGACAATTACGCCAGCATCGTGGCGGCCATCGAACAGGGCCGCGTGATTTACGAAAATATCCGTAAATTCGTGTACTACCTGCTCTCCGCCAATCTGGCCGAGATCGCCACCATTTCGATTGCCACCTTCATGGGGCACCCGCGGCCCCTGGAGGCCATTCAATTGCTGTGGCTCAACCTGGTGACGGACGGCGCGCCCGCGCTGGCCCTGGGCGTGGAAAAAGGCGACCCCGACACGATGGACGTGCCCCCGCGCCCCCCGGACGAGCCGATCATCAACAAGCCGCTGCGCATCGGCATCATCACCCAGACCATTTCGCTGACCGCGGTCACACTGTTGGCCTTCTTCTGGGGGTTGCGAACCTACGACGCGGAAATGGCCCGCACCCTGGCCTTCGTCACCCTGTCCGCGGCCGAGCTGCCCCTGGCATTCATCGTGCGCTCGGAGCGCTATTCGCTGTTCAAGATCGGGGTCTTCTCGAACAAAATGATGAACCTGGCTTTGGTTTCGTCGCTGGTGTTGCTGCTGGCAGTGGTGTACATCCCCTTTTTGCAGCCTATCTTCCGCACCGTGCCGCTGGGATGGGCGCAGTGGGAGGTGATCCTGCCGTTGGTTTTCGTTCCCGCGGTCATCGCGGAGATCGTCAAGCTGTTGACCGTCAAGAGTTGGGGGGTCAATTAGCGGCAGCCTTCGCTCACCCCGTCCCAAACTGGCGGTCCCCGGCATCTCCCAGCCCCGGCACGATGTAACCGATGTCGTTCAGGTGGCTGTCCACCGCGCCGATGTGAATGTTCACGTCCGGGTGCGCTTCTTGCAGCGCGGCGATGCCCTCCGGCGCGGCCAGGATGCCGACGAATTTGATCCGCCGCGCGCCCCACCGCTTCAGAATGTCCACCGTGGCTACCGCGGAGCCGCCTGTCGCCAGCATCGGGTCCAGCACCAGGCACACGTCCACCGTGGGCGCAACCGGCAGCTTGTTGTAATACTCCACCGGCTGCAAGGTCTCTTCGTCCCGGTACAGCCCGATGTGCCACACCTCTGCATTGGGAATCAGCTCCCAGACCCCTTCCACCATTCCCAGCCCGGCGCGCAAAATCGGTACCAGCCCAACGCGCTCAGCCAATTCGATCCCTTCGGCGGTCCCCATCGGAGTTTCCACCATTTTCGGCAGCGTTTTCAGGTCCAGCGTGGCCTCGTAAGTCAGCAGCGCGGCGATCTCGCGCACCAGCTCGCGGAATTTTTTGGGTTTGGTGGCGGAATCGCGTAGTTTGGTCAATTTGTGCCCCACCAGCGGGTGAGAAGAGGGGTAAACGTTCGACATGGAGACCTCCAAATAAGGGGGAGTTGTGCGATTTGTTGTGCCTGGCTGCCAGCGCAGCACACGAATCTTTTCCATTGGATTATACACGTGGCTGCGTAACATTGCCTGATTTTCGGTCGCCACTTCGCCTGCGGCTCAGTGCATGGCTCAGGGCAAGCCCGCTGGTCGCTCAGAATGACACCCCCCTCCCGTCATTCTGAGGGCACGCAGTGCCCGAAGAATCCGGAGCGCAGCCTGTCATGTCATTCTGAGGGAGCGCAGCGACCGAAGAATCCGGAGCGCAGCGACCGTTGGGGCGACCGGCCGGTCGCCCCGACCACCAATAAGCACGCCCCGAACAACCGTCCCCCGTCCCCGGTCGTCCGTCTCCATCTCCCTCACCATCGCCGAGATTCTTCGCTGCCGCTCAGAATGACGCAGGCAACAGCCAGTCGCTCAGAATGACACAAAACGCGAGCTGTGGATGCACGCCTGGCAAATAGCATAAAGGCCCAATACCCAATACCCGATACCCGATACCCACTCATCCAATACCCGCTCCCTAACCCTCCGGGCCGCCTTCCAGCCAGGAGGCCATGTAGTCGGGTTTTTCCAGCTCGAGGGCCTGGGCGGTGAGGTGCAAGGGGTAGAAGGTGTCCACCATCACGGCCAGTTCCTCGGTTTTCTCTTTGCCGATGGAGGCTTCGGTCGCGCCGGGTTGCGGGCCGTGGGGCAGGCCGTAGGGGTGCAGGGTGATGTCGTATTGGTCGATGCCTTTGCGAGACATGAAATTGCCCTCGCAGTAGTAGATCACTTCGTCGGAGTTGACGTTGGAGTGGTTATAGGGCGCGGGGATGGCCTGGGGGTGGTAGTCGAACAGCCGCGGCACGAACGAGCACACCACGAAGTTCCAACCCTCGAAGGTCTGGTGGACCGGCGGAGGCTGGTGGACGCGGCCGGTGATCGGCTCGAAGTCGTGGATGCTGAAAATCCAGGGGTACAGGTAGCCGTCCCAGCCGACCACGTCGAGAGGATGGTGATCGAGCACGTGGCGGGAGAGGCGGTCGCGCACTTTGACGCGCGTCTCGAATTCGCCGGTTTCGGTGTGGGTTTCGAGTTCCTGGGGCACGCGAATATCGCGCTCACAGTAGGGCGCGTGTTCGAGCAACTGGCCGAATTTGTTGCGGTAGCGTTTGGGGGGCGCGATCTGGGTGGGGGATTCGATCACGAAGAAGCGCGCCTCCCCGCCGTCCAGTTCCATCTTCCAGGTGGTGCCGTAGGGGATGACGATGTAGTCGCCGGGACGAAAATCCAGCCGCCCGAACTGGGAGCGCAGCACCCCGCGGCCCTCGTGGACAAACCACACTTCGTAGGCCTGCGCGTTGCGGTAGAAGTAGTCCATGCTTTGGGTGGGACGGCTGATCGCCAGCAGCACGTCCTTGTTGCCCAGCAGGTAGCGCCGCGCGGAGATGGGGTCGCCGCCCGCGGGCACATCCGCAGTGGCGAAGGCGCGGTGCCGGATCGGGCCGTAGTCCACGAATTCAGGCCGCGCCGGGCCGAGGTCCTCCACCCTCAACACGCGCGGCGGGAGAAAATGATGGTAAAGGATGGATTGAATCCCGGAGAAGCCCTCCAGCCCCATCACCTCCTCCCGGTATAGCCCGCCGTCGGGTTTACGGAATTGGGTGTGTCGTTTGTGGGGGATTTGCCCCAGTTTGTGATAGAAAGCCATAGCTACTCCTAAAAGGAAAGGTATCAGGTGTGTGGATTTTCAGTGCTTCCGTGTTCCGGAGCTGCGACATACTCCCCACTGCCCACTGCACACTGTACACTGAATACTGAATACTGAACACTGAACACTGAACACTGCCCTCACTGCTCCCGGTTACACCCCTCCTGAACGTACTGCGCCGCTTCCGGGTCGCTTTCGGGCGGGGGGCTTACTTTCCACCTGCCGGAGGGGTCCTGTTGCGCCAGCAGCGCGGCCGTGAGGGCTTCGCGTTGGGGGAGGTCGTCGCGCAAATACACTTCGTACAGGCCGGTCTTGCGCTCGAAGCGGGCGACTGCGGCATAGCGGGCGAATTCGGGGGCGCACAGCAGGGCCGCGTGATGGGCGTCGATCTCGCCTGGGAAGCGTTCGATCACCAGGGCCGCGGGAGCGAGGGCGAAGATGTATTGCGCGTATGGCCGGGCGCGCGGCCCGACCGGGGGCACCAGCTCTGCCAGGGTCAGGTCGGTCAACCCGTCGCCGCCCAGGGTTTTCATCTGCGCGTAGTATGGCAGAATGCCGGAGTCCACCACCGTGACCAGCCATTCATCGGCCAGATCGAAGCGGTTGAGGCCGCGCGCGATGGCCTGGGCCGCGGATTGCTGCTGGTTGTATTCGGCCACGAAGTTTCGCAGGCCGCCGCTGACGCGGGGGTATTTCGCGAACCAGCCGTAGGTGAAGACGGCCAGCAACACGGCGATCACCAGCATGTACAGGCTGCTGGCGAAATGGCGTTGCGGCCGGGCCACGAACCCGATCCAGCCGCGCCACACCCGCGCGGCTGCCAACCCGGCCAGCACGATCTGTTGCCCCGCGCTGTTGAACAGAAAGCGCGCCGCGAAATTCTGGATCATGCGGGTGCGGGAGTAGACGAACAGCAGCGCGGCCAACTGTGCCCAGGCCAGCAGAAACACGCCCCAGGCAGCCAGCCTGGCGCGCGGCGGAGCCAACAAGCCCGGCAGCAAGGAGAGCGTGATTGCGGCTGCGGCCAGGGTCGCCATCCCCAATGGAAACGTGGAAAAGTACGCCCACGCGTCGGCCAGGAACTCCGCGCTGGTCAGGCCGGCCAGCACCATGCGGTTGGAGAGCTTTACCAGATGCGGCCCGGTGAACAGCGTGCCGAAGTACAGCCAGCGGAAGAGCGTGTAGGCTGCTACGCTGGCGAAGAAGAGCGCGTTTCCGGCCAGCCAATGCCGCGAGTGGGTGAAAGCGAGGGCGTTGTCGCCTGGTTGCCCGGCTCTGGACGCCCGATTTCTGGCCAGCAGATAGCCCGCGGGCAGCGCCAGCGCGCCCAACAGCACGCCCTCGGTGCGCGCCAGGGCCAGCAGGAAGGCGATCAGGGGGAGCGCCGCCCCTGCCAGGCCGGGATGTGCCGCGGCCCCGCCGCGCTGCGCGCGCTCGAAAACCAGCAGCAACAGCACGGCCAGGAAGGCGAACAACTGGGTCTCCAGCCCGGCCCAGGTGTGCAGCGCGGCCGCGGGGTGCAGCGTGTAGAGCAACACGGCCAGCGCGGCCAGGCCGCGGGCGCCCGTGAGCCGCAGCAGCAGCGCATACGCGGCCGCGACCAGCCCCACCGTCGAGAGCGCGGCCACCCCGCGGGCGACCGTGACCGGATCGAGGCCCAGCTTCAGCCCCAGCGCGACGATCAGCACTTCCAGCAGGTTGGAATAGCCTTCGACAGGCGCGGCCGCGGCCTCCCAGCGTAAGCCATGCCCCTGCGCCAGATTGCGGGCGAACTTGAACGTGATCCAGGCGTCGTCGATCACCATCGTGCCGGTGCGCAGGGTGGCAAACGCCAGCGGCAGCAGCAATACCGCCACCACGATCACATCCCGCGGCCAACTCCAAACCGCGCTCCCCACCCGGAACGGGGAAACGCGGCCGGTCTCGCGCAGCCAGTGCGCGGCGCGTGCCTGTAACGTAGCGGCCATCTCTGCCAGCTTCGAGTCTCGCAGAAAAAGCACGGTTTGCACGCCCAACACCGCCAGCCAGGCCGTGAACGGGGACAGCCGCGCCAGCAAAGCTCCCCAGAACGGCTCGGTGATGGTGTAGGCCAACGCCAGCAGGCAGCCGCCCAGGGTAAAGGCGCCCACCGCGCCCCACAAGGCGCGGCGCACGAAGGTCTCGTTTTGTAAGGTGCGGTTCAGGCGGCGCGACCATTCCCCGCCCCCCCACCGGGAACGCCGCGCCCAGACGAGCAGCCCCGCGGCCAGCAGCCCGGCGCCCAACGCGGCGGACAGCAGCCCGATCCGCGTCTTCGAGAAGCCCAGCAGCCAGGCGTTCTTCGGGTCTGCCGGGATCAGTGCCAGCCAGATCACAACCGCCAGGGCCTCGGCGATGAAGACCTTCAGGTGTGTGGAGATACTCGATGCCCGATTCTCGATTTTCGACTCCCAATCACAAATTCCCGCGCCGCGCCTGCTCCAACTCCAGCGACTCGAACAAAGCCTGGAAGTTGCCCTTACCAAAGCCGCGGCTGCCGCGTCGCTGGATGATCTCGATGAACATGGTCGGCCGGTCTTGAATCGGGCGGGTGAAGACCTGTAGCAGGTAGCCCTCGTCGTCGCGGTCTACCAGGATGCCCAGCTCGTGGATTTTGTCCAGCGATTCCTGGATCGCTCCGACCCGTTGGGGCAGGATTTCGTAATAGGTGTCCGGGACGCGCAGGAATTCGATGCCGCGCGCCCGCAGCCTGCTCATGGTCTCGATGATGTCGCCGGTCTGCATGGCGATGTGCTGCACCCCAGGGGTGTAGTAGTAGTCCAGGTATTCTTCGATCTGGCTTTTGCGCTTGCCCTCCGCGGGTTCGTTGATCGGAAACTTGACCCGCCCGTTGCCGTTTTCCATCACTTTGGACATCAGCGCGGAGTACTCGGTGGAGATGTCTTTGTCGTCGAAGTGCAGCAACTGGCGGAAGCCCATCACCCGGTGGTAGAAGTCCACCCAGTAGTTCATCTTGCCCAATTGCACGTTGCCGACGATGTGATCGATGGCGACCAGCCCGGCGGATTCGTGCGGCAGGTCGAGGGGTTCGTACCCGGGCGCGAAGGGGCCGTTGTAGTCGGCCCGGTCCACGAAGACGTGCAGGGTCTCGCCGTAGGTGTGGATGGCCGCGGTGCGGTAGATGCCGTACTGGTCGGATTCTTCACGCGGGGCCCAGGCGCTCTTCGCGCCGCGCGCGGTGGTCTCCCTCCAGGCGGATTCCACGTCGTCCACGCCCAGCGCGATCACCTTGACTCCGTCGCCGTGCAGCATGTGGTGCGCGGCCATTTCGCTGGTCGCGCTGTAAGGCGCGGAGACCACCAGCCGGATTTTGCCGGACTCCAGCACGTAGGAGGCGAACTCGCGGTTGCCGGTCTCCAGCCCGGAGTAGGCCACGGGCTTGAATCCGAACGCCCGCCACCAGTAGTACATGGCGTGTTTGGCGTTGCCCACCCACAGGTGAACGTGGTCCCAGGAATGGATTTTCAAAAAATCGGCCTCTTCGGTCATGGGCCGGGTTGCGGTTGTTTTGTCTGCAAGTGCCATAGCGACCTCCTGAAACGATGGTTGTTGAGGGGGATCAATTGTATCGTATTTTGGTCGGGCTGGTCTGACTGGTCTGATTTGTCTGATTTGTCGGGATGTCTACCTAATCTCCATTTCCCAACCCCTAATCCGTCATCGCATACAGCAACACCCCTGCGGCTACCCCCAGATTGAGCGAACTGCCCCGCCCGCGCATCGGCAGCCGCACCACCCGCTCGCAGACTTCCATCTGCTCTTCCGCCAGCCCCTCCCGTTCGCTCCCCAGCAGCAGCACACACGGCCTGCGGTAGTCCACCGCCCGGAAATCGGCCTCCCCGCGCGCGGACGAGCCGTACAGGTGGTAGCCGCGCGCCCGCGCCCAGGCCGCGAACGTCTCCCACGAGGCCCGCGCCATCCGCAGCCAGAAGTGCGCGCCCATCCCGGCCCGCACCGCGGTCGGGTGCCAGGGGTCCGCGCCCCCCTCCAGTAGCAGCAACCCGTCTGCACCCACCGCGTCCAGCGTGCGCAGCACCGTGCCGATGTTGCCGGGGTCCTGCGGTGCGATCAGGGCCGCGCCCCAGGCGAAATTCTTGGGAGTTAGGCCCTCCAGCCGCGCCCACTGCTGCCGCGCCACCGCCAAAATTCCCTGCGGCCCGGCCTTCTCCGCCAGCGCATCGAACACCTCCGCGGACACCGCGTAGCAGACCACCCCCTCCCCCTGCGCCTTCTTCACCATCTCCAGCGCAAACGCGCTCTCCAGCAAATCCGGCGCGTAGAAAATCGCCTCCAGCGGGTACCCGGCCTCCACCGCGGCGGCCACATGCCGGATGCCCTCCACCAGGAAAAGGCCTTTCTGCACCCGCGTCTTGCGCCTGCGCAGCGCCCGCGCCGCCCGCACTTTCATGTTCCGCCGGCTGGTGATCATCTCCATACCCCCATTATAGCCATCCTGATAGCATTTGACAGCCTTTCTGGCTAAAATCAAGCTGAAATGGAGTACGGAGTAAGGAGTACGGAGTAAGGAGTACGGAGTAAGGAGTACGGAGTAACGTTCCAATATCCCCACCACCTGACCAGGAGCCAAACAAACACCTCCCATGTCTCGCATTCCAGGCTTTTACCAACTCCCCATCGACCAACGGCACGCCATCCTGACCCAAAAGGGGTGGCTGACCCCAGACGAGATCGCCACCCTGACAGGCGAAACCGGCCTGATCCCCTCCCAGGCCGACCACATGATCGAAAACGTGATCGGCACGTTCGCGCTGCCCCTCGGGGTTGCGCTCAACTTCGTGATCAACGGGCGCGAGGTGCTGGTGCCGATGGCCGTAGAAGAGCCGTCGGTGGTGGCGGGCGCCTCTTTCATGGCAAAGCTCGCCCGCGCCGGTGGCGGCTTCACCGCCCACACCAGCGAACCGCACATGATCGGGCAAATCCAGATTCTCGACCTGCCCGAACCGCACACCGCGCGGCTGCAGCTGCTCGAAAACAAAGCCCGCCTGATGGCCGAACTGGAGGGCCTCGACCCGGTGCTGGAGCGCTTCGGCGGCGGCCCGCGCGACATCGAAGTACGCCTGATCGCGGACTCCCCCATCGGCAGCTTCCTGGTCGTCCACCTGATTTACGACGTGCGCGACGCCATGGGCGCCAACGCGGTCAACACCGCGTGCGAACACCTCGCGCCGGTCATCGAAGAGATCACCCGTGGCCGCGTCCACCTGCGCATCCTCTCCAACCTGGCCGACCGGCGCATCGCCCGCGCCCGCTGCGCCATCCCCGCCAGCGCGCTGGCCTTTGGCAACTTCAGCGGCGAACAGGTGCGCGACGGCGTGATCGCAGCCTGGGCCTTTGCCGCCGCCGACCCGTACCGCGCCGCCACCCACAACAAAGGCATTATGAACGGCATCGACCCCATCGTGATCGCCACCGGTAACGACTGGCGCGCCATCGAGGCCGGCGCGCACGCCTACGCGGCCCGCAGCGGGCGCTACACCTCGCTGACCACATGGGGGAGGGGGCCTCAGGGGGAACTGGTAGGCAGCATCGAAATGCCCCTGGCCGTCGGCATCGTGGGCGGCGCGACCAAAGCCCACCCCGCCGCGAAAGTGGCCCTCAAACTGATGGGGGTCAGCACCGCGCGGGAACTCGCCGAAGTGATCGTCGCCGTGGGGCTAGCGCAAAACCTGGCCGCCCTGCGCGCCCTGGCCACCGAAGGCATCCAGCGCGGCCACATGAGCCTGCACGCCCGGCAGGTAGCCGTCTCCGCGGGCGCGCAAGGCGAACAAGTCACCCGCATCGCCCGCCAGATGGTGCAGGAAAAGAACATCAACCTCGAACGGGCCAGAGAGCTGTTGGGCGAAGGGAAATAGACAGGCCGGAGGTCAGTGTTCAGTATTCAGTGGTCAGTGTTCAGTGGTCAGTCCAGGCAACAAGAAGTAGGGAGTAAGGAGCAGGTAGTAAGAAGTAAGGCGTAAGGCCATCCCAAACAAACAACCAGGCACCACCCAACCAATCAATCAACCAACCAACCATGAACAACATCCTCCAACCCCAAAACCCGGTCGGCATCGTGGGTTACGGCGCGTACGTGCCGCGCTACCGGCTGCCGGCCAGCGAGGTCTCCCGCGTGTGGACCGAAGGCGCGGGCGGCCTGCCGATCAAAGAAAAAGCCGTCCCCGGCAAAGACGAAGACGTGATCACCATGTCCATCGAAGCGGCGCGCAACGCGCTGGCGCGCGCCCGCATCCCGGTCACAGAACTACGCGCCATCTGGGTCGGCTCGGAATCCCACCCCTACGCGGTCAAACCCACCTCCACCGTGGTGGCCGAGGCCCTGGGCGCGGTGCCCCACGTCCAGGCCGCGGACTGGGAGTTCGCCTGCAAAGCGGGCACCGAGGCGATGGTCGCCGCCATGGGCTTCGTCGGCTCCGGCATGGCGCGCTACGCGCTGGCCATCGGCATGGACACCGCGCAGGGCAAACCCGGCGACGCGCTGGAGTACACCGCGGGTGCAGGCGGCGCGGCCTTCGTGCTCGGCCCGGCAGACGAATCCCTGGCCGTGATCGAATGCACCTACTCCTTCGTCACCGACACCCCCGACTTCTGGCGACGCGCCTACCAGAAATACCCCGAACACGGCCAGCGTTTCACCGGCGAACCCGCCTATTTCAAACACATCACCGAAGCCGCCACCGCGCTGATGGAAGCCACCAACACCTCCCCATCCGACTACCGGTACGCGGTCTTCCACCAGCCCAACACCAAATTCCCCACCCGGGTCGCCAAATCGCTGGGCTTCACCCCGGAGCAGATACAGACCGGCCTGCTCGTCCCCGTGATCGGCAACACCTATTCGGGCGCGGCCATCATCGGCCTGACCGCCATCCTCGACGAGGCCCAGCCGGGCGACCGCATCCTGCTCACCTCCTTCGGCTCCGGCGCGGGTTCGGACGCCATGGTGCTGACTGTGACCCAACACCTCCCCGCTCGCCGCGACCTGGCGCCGAAAACCCAGGATTACATCGCCCGCCGCACCCAGATCGACTACGCGGAATACGCCCGTATGCGCGGCAAGCTGACCATGCGGTGAGTTCGAGGCAGGAGAATGCTATGACCGACATCGTAATTGCCGGAATCGGCCAGACGCCGGTGGGCGAACATTGGGAAATCTCCCTGCGGGAACTGGCCTTGCACGCTATCGAAGCGGCGGTGAAGGACGCGGGCGGCCTGCGCCCCCAGGCTGTGTTCGTCGCCAACATGCTCGCGCCGGCCCTCTCGCGGCAGTCTCACCTGGCTACGCTGGTGGCGGATTTCGCCGGGCTGCACGGGGTGGAAGCCGTCACGGTCGAGGCCGCGGGCGCGTCCGGGGGGGCCGCCCTCCGGATGGGGTATCTGTCGATCCTGTCCGGGGCCGCGGAGGTCGCGCTGGTGGTGGGCGTCGAAAAGACCACCGATCAGGTCGGGAGCGCGGTCAACAGCGCGCTGGCGACGGCCTCCGACAGCGACTACGAGGCCGAACACGGCCTGACCCCCACCGCGCAGGCCGCGCTGCTCATGCAGCGTTACCTGTACGAGTTCAACCCGCCGCGGGAAGCCTTCGCCGGATTTCCGCTCACCGCGCACGCCAATGCGGTCGCCAACCCCAACGCCATGTTCCGCCGCGCCATCAAGGAAACGGCCTACCGGAAAGCCGGGCTGGTCAGCGATCCGCTCAACATGTTCGACGTGGCCCCCCACGCGGACGGCGCGGCCGCCATCGTGCTGGCCCGCCGCGAGCTGCTGCCCCCGGACTTCGCCCATCCCCTGGTGCGCGTCTCCGGCTCCAGCCTGGTGACCGATACCCTGGCGTTGCACGACCGCCCCGACCCGCTGGATTTCCGCGCCGCGCGGCTTTCGGTGGCGCGCGCCTGCCGCCAGGCCGGAATCCGGCCCGAGGAAATCGACTTCTTCGAACTCTACGACGCCTTCTCGATCTTTTCCGCTTTGTCGCTGGAGGCCGCGGGGTACGCGCCGCGCGGCGAAGGGTGGAAACTGGCGCAAAACGGCGCGATTTCCCTGCAAGGAAAACTCCCGCTGACCACCCTGGGCGGCCTGAAAGCGCGCGGCAACCCCGGCGGCGCGACCGGCGTGTACCAGGCTGTGGAGGCAACCCTGCAATTGCGCGGCCAGGCCGGGGAGAACCAGATTCCCAACGCCCGCCGCGGCCTGGTGCAATCCCTCGGCGGCCCGGCCAGTACGGTGGTGACGCATGTGTTGGAAACTTTCAGCCTGAAGCGCTGAGAGCCTATCCGAAAATTCTTTGCGGGGGACAGAAGAGTGTCATTCTGAACGACAGCGAAGAATCTCGGCGATGGTGGG
>JALUWE010000030.1 GCA_027019845.1 Anaerolineales bacterium
TCCGATCGAAGTAGAAGGATGGGGGGTGGGGAATTGTGAATTGTGAATTGTGAACGGTTAATTGTGAATTGGGGATTGCATCCTGAGCGGAGGGCGGCGTAGCCGCTCGAAGTCGAAGGATGGGGGATTGTGAATTGTGAATTGTGAATTGTGAACGGTTAATTGTGAATTGGGTAATTGCATCCTGAGCGGAGGGCGGCGTAGCCGCTCGAAGTCGAAGGATGGGGGTTGGGAATTGTGAATGGTTAATTGTGAACGGTTAATTGTGAATTGGGGACTGCATCCTGAGCGGAAGGGGAGCGAAGCGGGCCTGAAATCGGAGGGTGGGTGTTGGGAGCTTGAGAAATTCCTACTCCTTACTCCCTACTCCTTTCTCCTTACTCCCTACTCTCTCCTTTCTCCTCAAAAACAACACCGTCCGCTCCAGTTCTACCACGATCTCGCCGTGCTGGTTGCGGCCAATCTGTTTCAGGCGCACGATGCCCGCGTTGGGCCGCGATTTCGAGAGGCGTTTTTCCAGCACTTCGGTTTGGGCGTAAATGGTATCACCGTGGAAGACCGGCGCGGGATGGCGCACGTTGTCGTACCCCAGGTTGGCGATGATGGTGCCGTCGGTCAGGTCGGCCACGGTCAGGCCGACGACCAGCCCCAGGGTGAAGATGCCGTTGACGATGCGGCGGCCAAACTGGGTCTGGCTGGCGAAATCCTGGTTGAGGTGCAGCGCCTGGGGGTTCATGGTCAGGGTGCAGAAGAGCACGTTGTCCATCTCGGTGATGGTGCGCCCCTGCGCGTGTTGGATGATCTGTCCGATGTGGAGGTCTTCGTAGTATTTGCCAGGCATGGTTGAGGTCGAAAGTTAAGTTGAATGTTGGATGTTCGAGAACCGAAAAGCCACAAATCCCATCCCTATCCCTATCCCTATCCCTCCTCCCTATCCCTCCTCCCTATCCCTCCTCCCTATCCCTCCTCCCTATCCCTATCCTCCTCCCCCACCACCACCAGCACCTGATCCTTGTCCACCTGATCGCCGGTCTGGACGGGGAGCTGCGCGACGGTGCCATCGCAGGGGGTTTGGATGCGGATTTCCATTTTCATGGCTTCCAGGATCAGCAGGGTGTCTCCTTTTTGGACGCGGTCGTTTTCGGAGACCTGGACGGAGCGCACCTGCCCCGGCATGGGGGCGCGCAAGACCCCTTCGGGGTTGGCCTCCCCGGCAGGGCCGCGGCGGCGGCTGCGAGCCTGTTTCTTGAGCGGGTAGGCGCGGCCGCGTATGGCCACCCAGACGGTATCGCGCCGGCGGGCTACCGCCAGGGTGCGGTTCACGCCGTCTAACCTGAAACGCACCCTCTCCGGGGTCACTTCGATTCCCGTCACATGGTGTTCCCGCCCCTGGTACGCGAGGCGGAATCCGTCCGGGGTGGGGGTCAGTTCGAGTTCGTAGGTCTGGCCGTTGTGGGTGAAAGTGTGTTTCATGGGCGCAGGACGAGGTGCGGCGTTGTTTACCTGCCTCTGCCGAGGCGGAAGTTCGCCAGCGCGCGCCAGGGCGTGTAGCGTTCCGCCGCTCCTGAACACTGAACACTGTCCCCTGAATACTGAACGCTGAACACCGCGGCCAGCAGGGCTCCCAGGGGCGGCGGCGCGGGCTGCCACTCGCTCAGGTGCTGTTCGATGAAGCGGGTGGTGGCCTCTCCGGCCTGGAACACCGGATGGGCGAGCACGGCCTGCAGGAACTCCAGGTTGGTGGTGAGGCCCAGCAGCACGGTTTCGCGCAGCGCGGCCTGCATCCGGCGGATGGCCGCGGCGCGGTCCGCCGCGTGGACGATGATCTTGGCGATCATCGGGTCGTAATGGGTGGTGATCCGGTCGCCGGAGCGGATGCCGGAATCGACGCGGATACCCGGACCTTGCGGCGGGCTGAATTGTAACACCGGCCCGGTAGCGGGCAGGAAGCCGCTGCCCGGGTCTTCGGCGTACACGCGGCACTCGATGGCGTGGCCGCGGGGTTCCAGGCGGACGGGGAGGGCGAGGGGTTCTCCGGCCGCGAGCCGGATTTGCGCCTGCACCAGATCGACGCCGGTGACCTGTTCGGTGATCGGGTGCTCGACCTGCAGGCGGGTGTTCATCTCCAGGAAGTAGAAGGCGCGGGTGGCAGGATCGACGATGAATTCGACCGTGCCCGCGTTGGTGTAGCCCACCGCGCGGGCCGCGGCCACCGCGGCTGCGCCCATCTCGCCGCGCAGTTCGGGCGTCATCAGGGGGGAGGGGGTTTCTTCGATGATCTTCTGGTGGCGTCGCTGGATGCTGCACTCGCGCTCGTTCAGGTGGGTGAGGTTGCCGTGCTGGTCTGCGAGAATCTGGAATTCGATGTGGCGGGCCTCGGCCAGGTACTTTTCCAGGATCAGGCGCGGGTCGCCGAAGGCGTGCCGGGCTTCCCGCCGCGCGGATTCCAGGGCTTCGGGCAGTTCCTGTGCGTTGCGCGCCATGCGCATACCCTTGCCGCCCCCGCCCGCAGCAGCCTTGACCAGCACCGGGTAGCCGATTTCGGCAGCCTTTTCTGCCAGGACTTCGTCCGCGTCTGTGCCCTGGTAGCCGGGGACGACCGGCACCCCAGCGGCCTCCATCAGGCTGCGGGCTGCGGCCTTGTCGCCCAGGGCGCGGATGGCATCCGGCGGCGGGCCGATGAACGTCAGCCCCGCGTCTGCCACGGCCTGGGCGAAGTCCGCGTTTTCGGCCAGGAAACCGTAGCCGGGGTGAACGGCCTGCGCGCCGGTTTGCCGCGCGGCCGCGATGATTTTGTCGCCGCGCAGGTAGGATTCGCCCGCCGGGGCGCGGCCAATGGGAACGGCTTCATCAGCCATTTCGACGTGCAGCGCGTCCGCGTCCGCCTCGGAGTACACCGCCACGGTCTGGATGCCCATTTCGCGGCAGGCGTGGATGATCCGCACTGCGATCTCGGCCCGGTTGGCGATCAGGATTTTGGTGAAAGGTGGCATGGCAGGTTCGTTGTAACTTGCTGTGCAATGACTGCGCAAAAAGCATAACACAAGGTGGAGGGATGTCAATCCGGTTCTCGTTCCTCTCAATCTCTCGAGTGCTCCCCTGCCTGCAAGCAAGTTGCGCACAAAACCGCGATATAATTGCCGGGATGGTTCGGTGATACTTGCCAATTTGCGCTTACGCGCCAACGTTCCAAATGGCCGCCAAACCACAATCGCTACAACACCTCGATCTACGCATACCAATAAGGAGCACACATGGACCCCCGCACCCAAAAACTGGCTCAAATTCTGGTCAACTACTCCATCCAAGTCAAACCCGGTGATTGGGTGGTAGTCAACGGCAACGTATTGGCCTTGCCGCTGGTGAACGAGGTGGTGCGGGCGGTGCTGGAGGCGGGCGGCCACCCCAACGTGCTACTCTCTTCCGACGAGCTAAACGAAACATCACTGCGCTATTCCAGCGAAGAGCAGTTGAAGTGGGTGTCGCCGGTCGCCCGCCTGATTTACGAGAAGGCCGACGCCACCATCGGCATCAACGCCACCGCGAACACGCGCGCCCTGACCGGTATCGACCCCCAGAAACAGGCCATCCGCCAGAACGCCCGGCGGGACCTCACCCAGCTTTTCATGGAACGCGCGGCCAAAGGGGAACTGCGCTGGGTGGGCACCCTCTATCCGGTACCGGCATTCGCCCAGGAGGCCGACATGAGCCTGCGCGAGTACGAGGATTTCGTCTATGGCGCCACCTACGCGGACCAGGACGATCCGGTGGCGAAATGGATGGAAGTACACAACCGCCAGCAGCGTCTGGTGGACTGGTTGAAGGGCAAAGACCGGGTGGAAGTGCGCGGCCCGAACGTCGATCTCACCCTCTCGATCAAGGACCGGGTGTTCATCAACGCAGATGGCGAGAAGAACATGCCCGACGGCGAGATTTTCACCGGCCCGGTGGAGGATTCGGTCAACGGCTGGGTGCGTTTCACCTACCCGGCCCTGCGCGGGGGCATGGAGGTGGACGGGGTGGAGTTCCGATTCGAGGCTGGAAAAGTGGTGCAGGCCACCGCGAAAAAGAACCAGGAATACCTGCTCACCCAACTGGACAGCGACGAAGGCGCCCGTTACCTGGGCGAGTTCGCTATCGGCACCAATTACGGCATCCAAAAGTTCACCAAGAACATCCTGTTCGACGAAAAGATCGGCGGCACCATTCACATGGCCGTGGGCGCGGGCTACCCCGAAACGGGCAGCAAGAACCGCTCCGCGGTGCATTGGGATTTCATCTGCGATATGCGCGACGACAGCGAAATTCTGGTGGACGGCGAGTTGTTTTATAAGAACGGGGAGTTTGTGGGGGTGTTTTGAGTTCGAATCCTCAGTGCAGATCGGGCAACGACAGAAACACATCCACCACCTGCGCGTCGAAGAGCGTTCCCGCGGCGGACAACAGATACCCGCACACGCGCTCCACAGGCCAGGCCGGGCGGTAGGGGCGGTGCGAGCGCAACGCATCCCACACGTCTACCACCGCGAAGAGACGGGCGGCCAGCGGTATCTGCTCCCCTTGCAGCCCGAACGGGTACCCCGAACCATCCCAGCGCTCGTGATGAAAAAACGGGATATCCAGCGCAGCCCGCAGGTAAGGGGTTTGATGGAGTATTTCATACGCGTATAGCGGGTGCAGGCGCATGATGCGCCACTCGGCTTCGGTGAGCGCTCCTTTTTTGTTGAG
>JALUWE010000031.1 GCA_027019845.1 Anaerolineales bacterium
ATCTCCCCCCATCGCAAGCGAGATTCTTCGCTGCCTCTCAGAATGACACGGGTAACAGCCGATCGCTCAGAAGGACGCACACCCCCCGTCATTCTGAGGGAGCGCAGCGACCGAAGAATCTCCCCCCATCGCAAGCGAGATTCTTCGCTCCCCGTCCCCGGTCCCCGGTCATCCGTCCCCGGTCATTCTGAGGGGCGTCAGCCCCGAAGAATCCGGAGCGCAGCGACAACGAAGCCGAATGGAAACTTACCTTGACACCAGATTTCGATCCGCTGATTTTCGTTTACAATTACAATACAATCAAGGTAAGGTCAAGATCAACACCCCCACACACCACCGAACACATGACTCTGGAACAACGTTACCAGGCTGCCACCCTGAAGACTGCCGCACGCATCAAAGAGATCGCCGCCTCTACGGATTTGCGCAAAGTGTCGAGCCTCTCGCTACCCGAAATCGAGGCTGTGTCGGATTTGATCGCCCAAATCGTGCCCGCGGGCAACGTGCCGGCCATGATTCTCAGCAACCTGGCGCGTTTACCGGGCCGCCGGGTACCCCCGGACGTGGCCCAGCGCGACATCACCCTGCTGTTCCGTGGGGTGGAACAAATGCTCGACAAAGCCGTATATACCGCATTTTTTGCCGGGCCGGCCGCCATCCTATGGGCCTACCAAAACATCCTCAAACTGGCGGGCAAATCTCCCGAACAGGCCTTCCCTAACGGCGCCTGGCAGTTTTATGTCGAGTACGCCTTACGTGAAGACACCGCCCGTCATGCCACCGAAACCCACGGCTTTCACACCGCCCTGCGCCAACACAACATCCGGCTTACCCCCACCGATCAACTCGCCGCATGGGCTATGGCAGCTATTCACATCCTGCACCAATATCATGCCTTGCTGGCCAACGAATGGCGCGAGCGCATCTATCTGCACATTTTACACCAGGTCACTGCCCGGCATCCGAACCACGCCCACCACACCCAACTCTACCGCCTGTGGGAACAACAGCGCCCTTACCGTCGCGGGCCGGATGCCCGCCAGGAAACGTTTGCCGCCTACCGGCAGCGCATCTTCGATACCTTTTTACTCCCCCATCTGGCACGGCTGCCGCGCGCTCTGCGTCGCACCTGGAACAAACGCGTCAAAGAAGCCGAAAAAAACCTGCTCCCTGCCTACCAGCGGCAAATGAGCATCCTGGCGTATCTTGAGCCTGGCGAATACCGGGAGACCCGCCAGCCAATCGACATTGTAGATGCCTACATTGGAATCATCCACCACGGACATTACTACCTGCTGCGCGCCTGTGCTCCCCACACAACACGCCCGGCCGAGGTCTTCGCCGTACGCAACCAAATTGCAGCCATTCTGGCCGCGGAACGCCCGCCCCCCGAGCAGGGGCTATCCTCACTGGCCGCCTGCCCGCGCCGCGAACGCCCCGCGCTCCACAAACACTTTTCCCCTGCGCTGTTGGACAATCTACACGCTCTGCGCCGCGCCCCCATCCTGATCAACACCGGCCCCCACTCTGCACAAGCCCTGCTTTCTGACATCCGTCAGGCCGAACGCGGCGCCGGCGACCACCCGCTCACCCTGTTCCTGACCCCCAAGAGCTGTGTGTTCGATCTCTCCCACATCTTCTTCGATGGTATATGGGGCACAGCCCTGGCCGAAATCCTCACCAACGAAGCGCTCTCCTGGGCTGTGTACCTGCAAACCATGCCCCCTCCACAACCCCAAAACATCTCCCCTTATTCCCTGTCTTTCTCCCTCCAACGCGCCGAAACCATTGCCATACAACGCAGCACCCCTGCTCCCAACGAAGTCAGTGCCGAGACCACCGCGGTCAACCTCAGCGCCATTCGCAAAGTGCGCCGCATTTTCAAACAACGCAGTGACCTGCTGCACCTGACCGTCAACGACCTGCTCTTGCTCTACCGCGGCATATACAGCCGCACCTATACGCTCAACCCCCGTCTGGAGGCCGAACTGCACCAACTGGCGCGCATACCCGAAACCAAAACCGCGGCACTGGCCGCGCTGGCCGCCATCGCCGCCAGCCGCAACACCAACCCTGCTATCCTGATCCCCATTGATGCCTCCCGGCAGCAGCCCAAAGAACGCATCTACCCCATGACATTTGAAGTGCCGCTGGACGAGCTGAACCTGACCGAACTACACACCCAAACGCTGCGCGCCTTGCACGAATACAAAGCCGCCGACCACAACCGCGCCCTGTACTTCGCCAATTTCGACCGCCTACAGCGCACCTACCTGGCCGCACTGGCCGGCCTGAGTGCCGTGTTGCGCCGCGCCAAAGAGATCGCCAGCCAGGGCGAAAGCCATAGCATGGGCGCCCTCAAGTTGCTTGCCCACTTGCCAGCCCCCATCCAAAACCTGCTCGACAAAATCCCCAATCGCTTTGACGTGCTCAACGACATCATCAAAGGCCGCGAAGTGTTCTCCAACGTCGGCGCCGTCGCCCGCAAAAGCACCCTGACACGTTTCATCTCCGCCAAAGACGACAACGACAAAAAAACCCTCGTCTGGGGGGTGATCACCGATAGTAACCACACCTTACACCTCAGTCTGCGCGACTTCCGCCCCCATGTGGGGCAACTCATCGCTGCCGGACACAAGGACCTCGCCCGACGCATGACCACCGACTACCTCGAGAGCTACGCACGCGGCCTCAATCAATACATCTCCGAACTATACCTCATCGCCTCAGCCAGCCGTGAAACCATCCCGCGGCACAACCGGAGTACGCACCATGCCCCACTCCACTGACCCGCTTATCGGCCAACAACTTGGTAACTACCGTATCGAGCGTATACTGGGCCGTGGTGGCATGGCAATGGTCTACTATGCCTGGGACACCGCTCTCGACCGGCCGGTAGCCATCAAAATCATCGACGCTCGCTACCGCAACAACCCCCTCTATACCCAACGCTTTCTGCGCGAAGCACGCATCATTGCCCAATGGCAACACGATAACATCGTCAAAATTTATTACGCCGGACACCAGGATGAACTCTATTACTTCGCCATGGAATACCTGCCCGGCACCACCCTGGACGCCTGGATGCGCCAACAACACGACCAGCGCGGCCACATCGCATTTGCAGACGTGATACGCATCGGCCGCTCCGTGGCCGATGCCCTCGACTTCGCACACTCTCACGGCATAGTCCACCGCGACGTCAAACCCGCCAACATCATCATCGTCGAAGACGGCCGCGTCGTGCTGACCGACTTTGGCCTGGCCCTCGACGTGGCACAAGGCTCCCTGGGCGAAGCGTTTGGCTCCGCACAATACATCGCACCCGAACAAGCCCAACGCTCCGCCGATGCCGGCCCCCTCTCCGATTTGTATTCACTTGGGGTGATCCTCTACGAAATGCTCACCAACCGGCTGCCTTTCGACGACCCGTCTCCCACCAGCCTGGCTGTCCAACACCTGACCGGCACCGTCCCCCCCCCCCGCCAGTTCAACCCCAACCTCAACGCCGAGATCGAACACGTACTCCTCAAGGCCTTGAGCAAATCCCCTCACCAACGCTACCCCACCGGCAAGGACCTCATGGACGCACTCGCAGAAGCGCTGCAACCGTTGATGTCCACCCCCGAACGCCAAATCACCTTGCCGCCACCCCCCATACACGCCGCACTGCCCGCGGCTGCCCCGCCCGCCGAAACCGACGCCACATCCCTGCTGGGAAGCGCCATCGACGAATATCGCCTCGAAACCTTGCTAGGCGCCGGCGGCATGGCGCGCGTCTACCGCGCCCTCGACACCCGCCTTCACCGCTACGTAGCCATCAAAGTAATCGACGCTTCGCACCGCTCCGACTCCGAATACATCCTGCGCTTCCAACGCGAAGCACGCGCCATTGCACAACTCGAACACCCGGCTATCGTCCGCCTATACCGCTTCGGCGAGACCAACGGCCTGCTCTACATGGCCATGCAATACGTTCAGGGCGCGGACTTACACACCGTACTGCAAGATTACCGTGCAGACCGCACCTGGATGCCCTTACCCGAAGTCGTCCACATCGTGCGCACCATCGGCGAAGCCCTCGACTACATCCACTCCCGCCAGGTGATCCACCGCGACCTCAAACCCTCTAACATCCTGCTCGACCAAAACGGCAACGCTTTTCTAACCGACTTTGGCCTCTCCCTACTCACCGAACTGGGCACGCGCGGCCAGATATTCGGCTCCCCGCACTACATCGCACCCGAACAAGCCATCTCATCGGCAGGCGCCGTCCCACAGAGCGACATCTACTCCCTGGGTGTCATCCTATACGAAATGCTCACCGGCCAGGTACCCTTCTCAGGCTCGAACCCCCTCGAAATCGCCATGAAACACCTCAACGAGCCAATCCCCGGCATCTCTCGCTGGCGCCCGGAGCTGCCCCCCCAAGTCGAGACCGTGGTACAAAAAGCCATGGCCAAAGAACCCGAACACCGCTTCCCATCCGGCCGCGCACTGGCCCAGGCCCTGGAGACCGCAATTCAACCCGTATCCACCCACTTCTCCTCCGGCAACACCATCTCAGCCCGCGTTGCCAAACAGCTCACCAAAACCACCCTCAGCGATCCCCAACCCATCTCGAAACCAAAACGATGGAAAACCTGGCTGCGCCTCACCACGAGCACTGCGTTGCTGGCTGTGCTGATCACCGTGGCCTGGTTTCTGTTCGTCGATCCGCGGCT
>JALUWE010000032.1 GCA_027019845.1 Anaerolineales bacterium
CTTGATGCCGAAGGTCGGCCCCTGGCTGGGTTGGCGGATGCAGGCGATGGGGTTGTAGCCCAGCGCGCCCAGCCCCTGGGTGAGGCCGATGGTGGTGGTGGTTTTGCCCTCACCGAGGGGGGTGGGGGTGATGGCGGTCACGTCGATGTATTTGCCGCGCGGCCGGTTTTCGAACTTTTTGAGCACATCCAGATGGACTTTGGCTTTGTAATGTCCAAACGGGATGAGGTCCTCATCCTCCAACCCCAGCATCCCGGCGATCTCTTTGATGGGGCGCAGTTTCGCCTCCTGCGCGATTTCCAGGTCAGAAGGGACTGGGAACTTTCGTTTGATTCTGGTCATAGTGGTCATGGGTCCTCCTGAAGGTTGGGTGAAGATAAACAGGCGTCAAAATGCTGGCCTGCAGAGGTTGAAAATAGCCTCCCGTTTATACCACATTTAAGGCTATCAAACTGCGATCCCCGTACCAGTGACAAATGCCCCAGATTCGATAGGCCAGATGACCGCATTTATCGTATCGCGATCACACCTTACGAACGTCGTGGTAAGAACTCTCGCGCACTCCAGCGGGCGTGATCTGGATGAACTCGGCGTTTTCTTGCAATTCGCGAATGGTGCGCGCGCCGCCATAGCTCATGCCGGAACGCAGCCCGCCCACCAACTGGTACAGAATCTCGCGCACATGCCCGCGGTAGGGAACGACCGCTTCCACCCCTTCAGGCACAACCTTGTCCCAGTCTTCCTGGCTCTCCGCGCTTTCGTCCTGTTCGCGCTCCTTGCGCCCGATGGCCGCGCCCAGCGAGGCCATGCCGCGCACCACTTTGACCTTTTGGCCGTCGCGGATCACGGGCGCGCCCGGGGCCTCCTCGCACCCGGCAAACAGGCTGCCGATCATCACAGTGCTGGCCCCTGCGGCCAGGGCTTTGACCAGATCGCCGGAGGTGCGGATGCCGCCGTCCGCGATCACCGGCGTGTCCAGCCCGGCCTGGCGCAACCCGGCCACGCTGTCCATGATGGCGGTCAGTTGCGGTACGCCAAAGCCGGTTACGATGCGGGTGGTGCAGATCGAGCCGGGACCGATGCCCACCTTGATCGCATCCGCTCCGGCCTCGGCCAACTCGCGCGCGCCTTCGCCGGAGGCCACGTTTCCAGCCACGAGGGGCGTATCCGGGAACGCGGCGCGCAGGCGTTTGATCATCGCGATGCAATGGTCCGCGTGGCCGTGCGCGATGTCCACCACCAGCGCGTCCACCCCGGCCTCCACCAGGGCTTCGGCACGCGGCATATCTCTGGGTAGTACGCCGACCGCGGCGGCCACCCGCAGATGCCCGCGCTCGTCTTTGGTTGCATTGGGATTTTTCTGGTGCTTGATCAGGTCCTGCGCGGTGATCAGGCCGACGAATTGGCCGTTGTCGTCGATCACCGGCAGTTTTTCGAGGCGGTGTTCGTGCAAAATGCGGCGAGCTTCTTCCGGGGTGGTATGAGGCCGGGCGCTGATGATCTTGTCGGGCAGGGTCATCACCGTGCGCACAGGCGCGCTGTCGTCCGGGGCCAGCAGCACATCTCGCTGGGTGATCAAGCCGATCAATTCAGTGCCGCCGTTGGTGACCACCAACCCGCCCACGTCCTGGGTCTGCATCATCTTGCGGGCCTCCGCGATGGTGGCGTCCTGCTCGATGCTGTACGGATTCTCGACGATCAGCCCCTCGGCGCGCTTCACTTTCCGAACTTGCCCGGCCTGCTGCTCGATGCTCATGAAACGGTGAATCACCCCCAAACCGCCGGCCCGGGCCATGGCAATGGCCATGTCGGTTTCCGTAACTGTGTCCATATTGGCGCTGACCACCGGCACGTACAGACGGATACCGGGGGTGAACCAACTGGAGGTGTCCGCCTCCCGCCGGGAAGCCAGCGAAGAGCGTCGGGGCACCAATAAAACGTCATCGAAGGTCAAACCTTTGTCTGCTCGTATCTTCATGGCGGCTGCTCCGCAGGATGGTCATCCTGCCCACCCTTTTTTCCATCACCCCAAAATCCAGCCTAATCCCAAACTTTCCAATTTTTCCGGCGTGGGATTGCCGGTTTCCACGTCCCATCCCGCCATCTGGTAGTACAGGTCGCGGTGCGCCAGCCATTCGGCGTGGTCGATCTTGCGGCCTTCGCTCTTGCCGCCTTTGAGCGCCTTCTTGAACATCTTTTCGGGCAGGGTGTCTTGCTCTTTGCCGATGCCCTCGCGCGCGTTGAAAGCGCGCAGCAGGTTGACCCGCCGCTCCCCCAATTCCAGCAGTTCATCCACGCTCACATCCCAGCCGGTCACCGCGCGGACCGTGTCGGCCAATTGCTGCATGTCGTACAGGTGCCAGGCCGGGCCGTAGACGAACTGGCACACATTCACGCTGTCGGTCGCGCTGTAGGCCCACTGGGTGCGCAGGGCAAAGCGGATTTTCTCCTCATTGAGCACCCGCGGGTGCATCGGATTGTGCAGCCCG
Organism: Anaerolineales bacterium; assembly: GCA_027019845.1. Taxonomy (GTDB): domain Bacteria; phylum Chloroflexota; class Anaerolineae; order Anaerolineales; family JABWBV01; genus JALUWE01. Next base: position 2,490 of record JALUWE010000032.1, read on the forward strand.
ATTTGCGCCATGCGGTCGGCGTAGACTTTGTGGTAGGAGGGGTCGTGCTCGCTGGACTGGTGGTCGGAGCCGAAGGGGTTGACCGCGTAGATGATGCCCAGGCTGATCTTGGCCTGCGGCATGTGCGCGGGGGTTTCCTGCTTTTTGGTGGTGATCAGGAACTCGTGCCCCTTGCCCAGCCGGTCTGCGGCGCGGGCCGAACCCTCGGCCAGCACGTCGCCGAAGCCCTCGCGGCGGGCGATCATCTCGGTCAGTTTCACCATCGTCTCCGCGTTGCCGTAGCTCAGATCGAGGCCGCCGGTGTCTTCCAGGGTAAGCACGCCCTCGTGAAAGGCTTCCATGGCCCAGGCGATGGTCGCGCCGCAGGAGATGGTGTCCATGCCGTATTGGTTGCAATACTCGTTGGCTTTGGAGATGGCCGGCAGGTCGTCGATGCCGCAATAGCTGCCGAAGGTGGCGATGGTCTCGTATTCCGGGCCGCCGTAGTGGGGGTCAACGGTGTAGGGCCCGTCGCTGATCTCGACCACGCGCTTGCAGCGCACGGTGCAGGCGTAGCAGGTATCGCGTCCTTGCGAATCCTGTTTGCCTTTGTCCGCGCCTTTCAGGAAGACATCGTACAGCCGCTCGCCGGTGATGTTTTCCCAACCCTCGAACACGCCGCTGTTGAAATTGTAGGTCGGCAGGCCGCCGCCGCGGTTCTGCCCGGCCACCACGCCCGCGGTGCCGTATTTGCCCAGGTCGGCCACGTCGGAGTCCGCGAAGTTCTTCACCCCCCAGCGGGTGAGTTCGCCCAGGGCTTTTTTATCGGCGACGGTGGGCTTGCGGGTGCCGCGCACCACCACGGCTTTCAGGTTCTTGGAGCCCATCACCGCGCCCATGCCGGTGCGCCCGTTGGCGCGGTTGCTCATGTTGATGATAGCCGCGAAACGCACCAGATTTTCGCCAGCCGGGCCGATCTGGAGCACTTCGATTTTGTCGTCGCCCAACTCCTGCTTGAGCGCGGCCTCCACCTCCCCGGTGATCTTGCCCCACAGGTGGGAGGCGTCCCGGATTTCCACTGCGCCATCCTTGATCCACAGGTAGACCGGCGAGGAAGCCCGGCCCTTGATCACGATACCGTCGTACCCGGCCCACTTCATCTCCGCGGGGAAGAAGCCACCGCACTGCGAATCGCCGATGCAGCCGGTGAGAGGAGAGCGCGCCACCGCGGTCATGCGGCTCTGCCCGGAGATGGCCACGCCGGTGATCACGCTGTCCATCAGGCAGAGCACGTTTTCGGGGCCGAGCGCGTCCACTCCAGGGCGGGTGTTCTTGAGCAGGTAGTACGCGCCCATCGCACTGCCGCCCATGTACTTGCGGTAAAACGCCTCGGGCGGCTCTTCCACCTCGATAGCGCGGTTGGTCAGGTCTACGTGCAGGATTTTTCCGTTGTATCCGTGGGGCATGGGAGGCTCCTTGCGTTTAGTTTAAGTTTTGTGTTCGAGTATGGAGGGGTAATTGGGTAATTGGGTAATTGCATCCTGAGCGGAGGGTGGGGAGAGTTCGTACCGAACTCCGTTCGCTCGTAGTCGAAGGATGCCATTCACCATTCACAATTCACCATTCACAATTCACCATTCACAATTCACCATTCACAATTCACCATTCACCATTCACAATTCACAATTCACAATTCACCATTCACAATTCACAATTCACCACCCCTACCCCCCACCCATGATGCGGAAGATTTCGACGCGGTCGCCATCATGGAGGGGGTGGTCCGGTTCGACTTCGACTTCGTCGTTGACTGCGACGCCGACCACGCGGTCGATTCCGAAGTGAGCGAGTACATCTTTGACGGTCGCCCCGCGGGGCAGGGTGAGAACCGTCCGGCCTTTGGCCGCGGGGGGCAGTTTATCGCGCAAAATGCCGTGCAGACGGATGGAAATGTTCATCTCTCAAGTGTATCACCTTTTCAATTTGATTCTAATCGCGGCAGAAACGAGGGTCAAGCGGCATTCTGGGATAGAATAGCTCTGCGCAGACCTGCCGCCAATGCCCGCCCAACTCGGAGAAAACATGAAAACATTCCCCATCCTGCTCCCCCTCACGCTCGTCTTACTCACCGCCTGTGTCTCCCCCGCGGCCACCACCGTGCCCGCCACCGGGCCTGCCGCCACCGCCACCTACACCCGTCTGCCTCCCAGCAGCACACCCACCCCCATTTTGACCCCCACTCCCCTCCCCACGCC
>JALUWE010000033.1 GCA_027019845.1 Anaerolineales bacterium
CTCGGCCATGCGGCCCAAGCGGGCTTCGGTGTAGCGCATGGCCGCCGGGGAGTCGCCGTGGATCGAACCGAAGTTGCCCTGCCCGTCGATCAGGGGGTAGCGCATGGAGAAATCCTGCGCCATGCGCGCCATGGCGTCGTACACCGCCATGTCGCCGTGGGGGTGGTACTTCCCCAGCACTTCGCCGACGATGCGCGCGGATTTCTTGTAGGCCGCGTTGGAGCGCATTCCCAGGTCGTGCATGGCGTATAAAATGCGCCGGTGTACGGGCTTGAGGCCGTCGCGCGCGTCCGGCAGCGCACGCGCCACGATCACGCTCATGGCGTAATCCAGGTACGCGGAGCGCATTTCCTGGTTGATGTCAACTTGCTGAATGCTTTCGATTTCTTCCATGTAGATTTCCGTTCAATGTGTGCATATTACCGTCTGACCAGCGGGCATATACACGATGATCTGGCGTTCGGCCTCTGGCCTGCCCTACGCGCGCTGCTCTACCATCATGGGCACACACCCCCTGACAGACTTACGCACTTGAAAAGTCGCACCCAGACCTCACAGGTCTCAAAGCGCATGGAGATACCCGGATGCAATCTGTTTTGGGTAAAATCTTCCTGCATCGTGTGGGAGTAGACCTGTGAGGTCTCAAGCGTCAGTACTGCCCCTGAATTATACCACCGCGGAGGAAACGCGCTGGGCGGCCTCCGCTGTCAGAGGCCGCCCGAGAATGGGAGGAGAAGGAAGAAAGCTATCGCGTTTTGGCCTGCAAATAGGCGTCGATTGCCTGGGCAGCTTTGCGCCCGGCGACCATGGCAGTCACAACCAGGTCGGGGCCGGTGACCGCGTCCCCGCCCGCGAACACACCCGCACGGGAGGTGGCGCCCGTCTCCGGATCGGTGACGATCAGCCCCCATTTGCGGGTTTCCAGGTCGGGGGTGGTTTCCCCGATGGTAGGGTCAGGCCAGTAGCCGATGGCGAGCACGGCGGTATCGGCCTCGAGGATGAAATTCGAGCCTTCGATGGGGATGGGCCGCCGCCGCCCGCTCTCGTCCGGTTCACCCAGTTCCATGCGCACGCACTCCACCGCTTTCAGGCGGCCATCCTCCCCGGGGAGGAAGCGCACCGGCTGGGTGAGAAATTGGAAGGTCGCGCCCTCTTGCCGGGCCAGCTCGCGGTCTTTTTTTCCGCCCGGCATCTCTTTCTCGGTGCGGCGGTAGAGGCAGGTGACGTGTTGCGCGCCCATACGCACCGCGGTGCGCAGGCAGTCGGAAGCGGTGTCGCCGCCGCCGATCACCACCACGCGGCGGCCAATCCCGGTGATCTTTTCCATCCCCTGCGGCAGGAATTCCTCGGCCACGTTGGTGCGGATCAGAAATTCCGTGCCCTGGTACACGCCGGGCAAATCCGCTCCGGGCACTTTCATGGGCGCGTCGATGCCGGTGCCCACCCCGATGAACACGGCCTCGAAGCCCTCGGCGAACAGATCGTCAATCGTCTTGTCCCTGCCGATGAAGGTATTGCCGACAAACTTCACCCCCGCGGCCAGAATGTCGTCGATGCGCTCCAGGACCACATCTTTGGGCAGCTTGAAGTTCGGGATGCCGTACAATAGCAGGCCGCCCGGCCTGGGTTTGGCGTCGAAAATGGTCACGCGGTACCCCAAACGGCTCAGTTGCTCGGCGCAGGCCAACCCGGCCGGGCCGGCGCCCACGACCGCGACCGGTTGGCGGTGCGGGATGCGTGGTTCGCGCGGGTGGATTTTCCGGTAACGGCGCTCGTAATCCGTCACAAAAGCTTCCAGCAAACCAGTCAGCACCGGCTCATCGTAATGGTTTTGCACGCACGAATTCTGGCACAGTTTTTCGTGGGGGCAAACCCGGCCACAAATTTCCGGCAGGGAGCTGGTCTGGCGGTAAAGCTGCGCGGCTTCGAGGAATTTCCCCTCCTCGATCAGCCACATGGCGGAGGGGATGTCGTTGTGTGCAGGGCAGGCCTGCACGCAGGGGGCCGGGTCCGGGCAGTGGATGCAGCGGGAGGCCTCGAAACGGGCGGTCTCCTCGTCCAGCGGCAAAACGATGTCGTTAAAATCACACACCCGCTCCTCCGGCGGGCGGGTGGGGATGTGGTAAGAGGGCAAGCGGGCGCGTTGCTTGCGGTCGATGGCCAGGAATTCACTGGGGATGGCTTGCATAGATGCGCTCCTGCTGATATGCTGGGGTAGCGGTGCCACGCTGCGAACATCCGCGGGGCCGCTTCGGTGGCCTTACTGTAATGAAAAAGGTTCGTTTTGATCAGTGGCAGATGTCCTCTCCTCTTTGGGACAAGTGTCACAAAGAGGACTTACGCACTTGAAAAGTCGCACCCAGACCTCACAGGTCTCAAAGCGCATGGAGATGCCCGGATGCAATCTATTTTGGGCAAAATCTTCCTGCATCGTGTGGTAGTAGACCTGTGAGGTCTCAACTGCGTAAGTACTGTCACAAACGAGCAGATGAAAAAACAACCGCTTTTTTTGCTTCTCGCGCCGCTGCTGTTCCTGGCGGTGTTCTACTTTTACCCGCTGGCCAGCATTTTGCGGGTCAGTTTTGCGCGCGGCGGGGTGCTGGCCCCGCTCGCGGAGATTGTGCGGTCCGATTCGCTGCGCGGGGTGCTGTGGTTCACGGTCTGGCAGGCCGCGGCGTCCACGCTACTCACGCTGGCGGCGGGTCTGCCGGGCGCGTACGTGCTGGCGCGCTACGATTTCCGCGGTAAGACGCTGTTCCGCGCGCTGACCGGTATCCCGTTCGTGATGCCCACCCTGGTGGTGGCCGCGGGGTTCAACGCGTTGCTCGGCCCGCAGGGGTGGGTCAACACGCTGTTGGTGAACTGGCTGGGGCTGGCCGCGCCGCCGGTGCGCTTCGTCAACACGGTTTGGGCCATCCTGATCGCCCACGTTTTCTACAACACCACCATCGTGCTGCGCATGGTGGGCGACTTCTGGGCGCACCTCGACCCGCGGCTGGGGCAGGCGGCACGCACGCTGGGCGCCAACCGCTGGCGGACGTTCCACCGCGTGACGCTGCCGCTGCTGGCCCCGGCCATCTTGGCGGCCGCGTTGCTGGTGTTCATCTTCGATTTCAGTTCCTTCGCGGTGGTTCTGGTGCTGGGCGGCCCCAAATTCGCCACCCTGGAGGTGGAAATCTTCTACCAGACCAGCGCGCTGTTCAACCTGCCACTGGCGGCCACGCTCTCGGTCATCCAACTGGCCTCCACACTGATTTTGACCGTGGTGTACACGCGGCTGTCCGCGCGGGTGACGCGGCCGGTCCGGCTGCGCGCCGCGCGCCTGACCCGCCGCGCGGCCGTGGGCTGGGGCAGCCGTGTGCGGGTGGGGCTGGTGGTGGGTTTCCTGTTGGTGCTGCTGACCGCGCCGCTGGCCGCGCTGGCGTCCCGCTCGGTGGTCAACCTGTCCCCGCGGCGGGCGCGGGACGCGCTGCCCGACCGCGGCCTGACCCTGGCGTTTTACCGCGCCCTGACCGAAAACCCGACCCGGTCGGTGGTCAACGTCCCTCCGGCGCGGGCGATTGGGGTTTCGCTGGGGTACGCGGCCGCGACCGTGGTGCTGGCCCTGGGGTTGGGGCTGCCCGCCGCGTGGGTGCTGGCGCGGGGGCGGGGTTCGCGGCTCAGCCGGGTGCTCGATCCGATCCTGATGCTGCCGCTGGGCACCTCCGCGGTCACGCTGGGGCTGGGTTTCATCGTGGCGCTCAACCGCCCGCCGCTGGATTTGCGCGCCTCGCCGCTGCTGATCCCGCTGGCGCACACGCTGGTGGCCTTTCCCTTCGTGGTGCGCAGCCTGACCCCTGCGCTGCAAAGCATCCGGCCGCGTTTGCGCCAGGCCGCCATGCTGCTGGGGGCATCCCCCGAGCAGGTGGTGCGCTACGTGGATGTGCCGTTGGTGGGGCGCGCCCTGCTGGTGGCCGCCACGTTCGCCTTCACCATATCGCTGGGTGAGTTCGGGGCCACCGCGTTGATCGCGCGGCCGGAATTCCCCACCGTGCCGGTTGTCATTTACCGCTTCCTATCGCGGCCCGGCGCGCTGAACTACGGCCAGGCGCTGGCTTTGAGCACGATTTTGATGCTGATCACCGCGGCGGGGATGCTGGCTATCGAGCGTTTCCGGATCGGGGAGGTGGGGGAGTTTTAGTGATAGGAGTTAGGCAGTTCATGCCCGCTGTTGCTTGTGTCATTCGACCGGGGACGGATGACGGGGGACCGGGGACGGGGGACGGTTGTTCGGAGCGTGGTTATTGGCAGCGGTTGGTCGCGACCAACCGCTGCGGAGGAATGGTCTCAATCCCTTTGTTCGGTCGGGGCGACCGGCCGGTCGCCCCGACGGTCGCTGCGTTCCGGATTCTTCGGTCGCTGCGCTCCAGATTCTTCGGTCGCTGCGTTCCGGATTCTTCGGTCGCTGCGTTCCGGATTCTTCGGTCGCTGCGCTCCGGATTCTTCGGTCGCTGCGTTCCGGACTCTTCGGTCGCTGCGTTCCGGATTCTTCGGTCGCTGCGTTCCGGACTCTTCGGTCGCTGCGCTCCGGATTCTTCGGTCGCTGCGTTCCGGATTCTTCGGTCGCTGCGTTCCGGATTCTTCGGTCGCTGCGCTCCGGATTCTTCGGTCGCTGCGTTCCGGATTCTTCGGTCGCTGCGCTCCGGA
>JALUWE010000034.1 GCA_027019845.1 Anaerolineales bacterium
GAAACCGCGAATCACCGCGCCCAACTCGGTGGTGTTCCACGCCCCGGCCTGAAACTGGCGAAAATAGCGGTTGAAGATCAGGTCGTAATTATTGAAAGACGACCAGACCAACAGCAAAACCGCCACCCCCCAGCCGGCCTGACGCCCCCGGCGTCCCCCCAACCCGCGCTCAAAGGCGTTCATCACCGCGTCCAATGCCACCGCGGCGATCAAAAACACCGGCACCACCGCGCCCGCGGTGCGGTTGAGCGAGGGGTTCTCGGCAGGAAAGGCCAGCGAGAGCACCGATGGCATGATCAAAAGCACCACGGAGAGCAACAAAAAAGCATCCTCCCACTGCCGCCGCCGCACATAACGCACCGCCAGCAGCACCACCCCCAAATGGAACAGCGCGGCCGAAACCACCTCCAGCGCAGGGCGGCTGGGGACCGAATGCACCCAGGTCACACCGTTATCCCAGGCGAACATGGTGACACCCCGCCACAGGTTATCCAAAAACACCTCCCCCACCGGCGCGGGGTAGTCGCGCTCCACCGTCCCCAGCCGGGTCAGGCTGCGATACGTAAAGATTTCGCGGTTTTGCGGCGATTCCAGCACGAAGCGCAGCAACGGCAGAAACACCACGAACGACACCACCACCACGATGCTCAGATTCCAAAACGTCTGCTGGATATGCCGCGCGGTGCGGCGGTGCAACAGATACAACCCCACCAGGATCACCACCATGAAGGGCACCAGCCGGAACGGGCTGTATCCGTGCAGCCCCAACCCCAGGAAAAACCCGGCCCAGATGAAATCGTTGCGGTTCTGGCGGCGCAGCCCGCGCGCCAGGAAGTACAACGTGGGCGCGGCGAACAGCGAATACAGCGAAAACCGCAGCGCAACGCGGGTGATCACGTTCAGCCAGTACGAAATACCGGCCAGCACCACCGCCAGCAGCCCCACGCGGCGGTTGGCCAGCTCCGCGCCGAGCAAATAAATGAACGGAAAGGTGAACAGCCCGGCCAGCGCAGTGCCCATCTTCAAGGCCATGAAGGTCAGCCCAAAGCCCAGATAGCGGGCGGTGAACGCGGTCAGGTACATCTGGAAGGCCTCGCGGCCGGTGTTGCGCGGGAAGAAGATGCGCGTCTGTCCGGTGAGCACGTCCAGCACATCTTGCAGCTTTTCCGCGTGGTCGCTGAACATCTCCGGCGGCACCTGCTCCAGGCGATAGAAGCGGAAGAACAGCACCAGCGCGACCGCGGCCAGCACCAGCAGCGATTGGGAGGTGAGGCGGACATCCAGACGGGGGCGGCGCAAGAAAGCGCGCACCTGCAACCACCACAGCCGCGCTCGCTTCCCCGGCAGCCAGAAACCGGCCACCGTGTACCCTATCGCCAGCCCCCACACCAGCACGTTGAAGGCGGTGAAGCGGTTGCCGCCCAACGCAAAAAACGCCAGCAACGTCAACACCGCCGCGGTGAGCAACGCGTTGCGCCGGATGGAAAACGAATCGACGTGTTGGCGAACCCGCGGCAGAGGGGCCGGACGCCATTCCCCGGCCAGCAACCCCCACACCGCGGCCGCGGCGGCCAAAACGTACAACACCACCCCGCGGGCCGGCTCGCGGGCCGGCGGCTCGAGGGCCAACTGCGCGGCCAGGGACAACACCAACGCGGCGATGGCGCGCCACGGCCAACGCCCGGCCTGGGGGGGCTGATCGGGGGGGGGCGCGGCCCGCTCGACCGGTACGGGCGCGGGGGTCTCCGTCGTCATCACCACCTCGGGCGGCGCGGCCTCCACCCCGGGCCGGGCAACCGGTTCTCGATCCGCCTCAACCTCGGGCGCGGTGCCCCCAAGCGCGAGTGGTTCCGGCCCAGCCCCGTCCTGCTCCTCCGCGGGCGGAATACGGATGCGCTCCCGCCGCGGGTCGATCAAGGATTTCAAATAGTCCAGTACGCTGGGTTCATCCATAGGGAGTTTTGCGTTTAAGTTTCGAGTTCGAGGTTCGGGTTTTCGACATCTGGCCTCTACAACAACAACTTTACAGAAGTCACGCAGTTAAGTCTGGTGTCCTCGCGAGGAGGGCGCTTCGGCAGGCTCAGTGCATGGCTCAGGGCAGGCCGATTGGTCAAGATTCTTCGCTCCCTCTGGTCGCTCAGAATGGCATAAGCAACAGAGCAGGAAAACACCGCTTCGCAACGACGCGCCTGAGCAGCGGCCCTAAACTTTCAACTTTCAACCAAGCTCGGCTCTGATCTCCTCGAACAACGCTTCGTAGCGCGCCGCGGTGGTGTCGGGGCTGAAACGGGCGCGCAACTCGTCCGGGTCGCCCTGGTAGCGTTCGGGGTGCTCGAAAATGCGCAAAATCGCTTTGGCCAGCGCGTCCGCCTCGCCGATGGGGATGACCTCGCCCATACCGGTCATCTTGACGGGCTGGCGCACGCCCGGCAGGTTGGAGGCCACCACCGGCACGCCGTTCATCATGGCCTCGATCTGCACGAAGCCGAAGGTCTCGGTGGAGTTCAGGCTGGGGACGCACAACACGTTCAAATTGGGGTAAAACGCGGCCATCTCGGGCAGGGAGAGCACGCCCAGGAATTTCCAGCGGCCCTCGTTTTCGAGCTGCCGGATGCGCGGGTACAGGCGGTCGAAATAAGCCTGCTCCCCCCAAACGTCCTGGTATTGCCCGGCGAACAGGATCATGGCGTCGGGGTACTTTGCGAGCACTTTCGGGAAGGCGTTTAGCAGCACTTCGACGCCCTTCTCGGTGGCGAAACGGGTTGCCATGCCGATCACGCGGCGGCCCTGCGGGTTGTGTTGGCAGCGAAAGGCTTCGATCTCCTCGTCGCTGGCGGGGGGCAGTTCCACCGGCGGGGTGATGGTGACGCGTTTGTGCGCGAAGCGGGTCAGGTAGGGCGAGTGGGAGGCGAAATCGTCGGTGTAGGCCGTGATGCGGTGGGTGAACAGGCCGGTCAGGTGGTTGGCGACATCCACCACCAGGTTGACGAAGCGGTTGAACAGGCCGGGGGGCAACAGCAGATCGCTGTGGTAGGCCACTACGGTGGGTTTGCGCAGCAGGCGCCCGCGCAGGGAGATGCCCGCGGCGTCGAACTGCGGCAGGTGCAGCAGGATGACATCATGGCGCAGGGCCTCGCGGGTGGCCAGCAGCCCGATGGTGGGCATGATCACACCCTTGTTCAGGCGGGTCACCACCGGCGCGCGGATGATCTTGACTCCATCCGACCACTCCAGCCGCGGGGTGCTGCGGTCGTACTGGCTGGTCAGCACAGTGACCTGATGCCCGCGGCGCACAAAGGCTTTGGAAATGCGCTCGGCGTAGATGGTCAGGCCCGATGTGTGCGGGCGGTAGTAGGTGAGGACGGTGAGGATGCGCATGGTGGTCAGTGGTCAGTGTTCAGTAGTCAGTGTTCAGTAGTCAGTGTTCAGTATTCAGTGTTCAGTGGTCGGTGGTCAGTATCGATTCTCGAGGCTACTTGAACAACTCCTTGTTTTCGACAACCCACTCGTACAACCCTCGAACCCCGGCGCGGACGCTGATTTTGGGCTGCCAGCCGAGTTCGGCCGCGGCTTTGCGGATGTCGGCATAGTTGACGCGCTGGTCGCCGGGGCGCCATTGATCCCATGTGACCGGGATCTCACGGCCCAGCAATTCTTCCAACAGCGCGCCGAATTCGAGCCAAATCGAGAGCGTGTTGGCCTTGCCGCCGCCGATATTGTACACCTGCCCGGCAACCCGATCCACCCGTTCGACCGCCGCGTCGTAGGCGTCCAGCAAATCGTCCACGTGGCACAAATCGCGGATTTGTTTGCCGTCGCCATAGATGGTGATCGGCCTGCCGAGCACCGCGGCGATGATGAACCAGGCCACCCAGCCCTGGTCCTCGATGCCGAACTGCCGCGGCCCGTAGATGCAGCCCTGGCGGAACACCACGGTCGGCAGGCCGTAGATGCGGTGGTAATCGCGGGTGTACTGGTCGCCTGCGCCCTTGGAGCAGCCGTAGGGCGAGTGAAAGTCCAGCGGCTGGGTTTCGGGCACGCCTTCGGGCAGGGCCGCGTAGTCCCAGCGGGTCTCTTTCTCGATCAGGGGGGTGTCCTCCATGCCGCCGTAGACCTTGTTGGTGGAGGCGTATAGCACAATCGGGTTGCGGCCTGAAAGCCGGGCGGCCTCCAGCACGTTGAACGTGCCCAGCGCGTTGATCTCGAAGTCCTCACGGGGGTGCTGCACCGAGGTGGTCACGGCCACCTGGGAGGCCAGGTGTACGATCACATCCGCCTCGCGGCTGGCCGCGGTCAACAGGGCTGCGTCGCGCACATCTCCAACGACCAGCTCGAAGGACCGCGCGCCGAAGGTTTCCCGCAGCCAGGCCAGGTTCTTTGCCGCGCCGCCGCGGGAGAGGTTGTCGTAAACGGTCACTTGTTCGTTTCTGGCAAGCAGGCGGGCAACGTAATTCGATCCGATGAAGCCCGCGCCGCCGGTGATCAGGTAATGTTTGGGCATGAGGGGGTGGGTGTTGGGTAATTGGGTATTGGGTAATTGGGTAATTGGGTAATTACGCTTTACGTTTTACGCCTCGCGATCTCTCCCGAATCTGGCGGTACACGCTGGCGAGGGACTGGCCGTCG
>JALUWE010000035.1 GCA_027019845.1 Anaerolineales bacterium
CCCGCCCTCTTGCCGCTCCCGCCATCGTTTGCTCAATGACAGAAGAGCGTGCGTCATTCTGAGCGATAGCAAAGAATCTCAACGAACATCCGGGAGATTCTTCGGTCGCTACGCTCCCTCAGAATGACATAAAGTGGCCGGTTTCGAAAATATTCAAGATTGTAAGACAAGCGTCCCTCCTACATCTGAGGGATGACCGAGGAGACAAAAATATATGCGCCAACCCCGCGGCCTCACATTCGACGAATTCGAAATCGGCGACATCTACGCTTCCCAGGCACGCACCGTGACCGAAGCCGATGTGGTCGCCTTCGCCGGGCTGTCTGGCGACTACAACCCGCTGCACACCGACGCGGAATTCGGCAAGCGCACCCCCTTCGGAGAACGCATCGCCCACGGGATGCTGGTGGCCGCCATGTCCACCGGCATGGCAAACTGGCTCGGCATCTTCGAGGGCACCACCCTGGCGTTGATGGAGCAGGTCATCCGCTACCGCAACATCATCCGCTTTGGCGACACCATCCACCTGGAACTGGAAGTGCTGGAGAAGAAAACCACCTCGAAACCCGACCGCGGGGTGGTACGCTTCGCCTCCCGCGTCCGCAACCAGCACGATCAGGTGGTGGTAGACGGCGAGTGGACTCTATTGATGAAACGACAAGACAGCCAGACAAATCAGACAACTTAGACAACTCAGACAAGTCAGACAAATCAGACAACTTAGACAACTCAGACAACTCAGACAAGTCAGACAAATCAGACAAATCAGACAAACCCGACAAGTCAGACAAGTCAGACCACCCCAAGGAGCCCCCCATGCTGCTCGAAAACAAAATCGCCCTGATCACCGGCGGAGCAAACGGCATCGGACGCGCCACCGCCAAATACTTCGCCCGTGAAGGCGCCAAAGTCGTGCTCTCCGACCTGGATGCGGAGGGGCTGGAAAAAACCTGCCAGGAAGTGGTCGCGGCAGGCGGCCAGGCCACTCCGGTGGTCGGCAGCGTCACCCGGCGGGAAGACGTGCAAAAAATGGTCGACACCGCGGTGGAAACATATGGCCGCCTGGACATCCTGATCAACAACGCCGGAATCACCCGCGACGCGCTCACCACCCGCATCAAAAACGGCGAACTGAAAATGATGCCCGAAGAAAAATGGGACCAGGTGATCGATGTCAACCTGAAGGGCACCTGGCTGTGTTCCCAAATCGCTGCCGTCCCGATGATCGAGCAAAAATACGGCCGCATCGTGAACACCTCCTCGGTGGCCGCGCTGGGCAACATCGGCCAGGCCAACTACTCGGCCTCCAAAGCGGGCGTGATCGGCCTGACCCGCACGCTGGCCCTGGAATGGGCGCGCTACGGCATCGCGGTCAACTGCGTCGCGCCCGGCGGCGTCAAAACCCGCATGACCGCGGCCATCCCCGAAAAAATCATGGCGCACCTGCTCGAACAAATCCCCTACCGCCGTCTGGCCGAACCCGAAGAGATCGCCGCGGTCCACGCCTTCCTGGTCTCGGACATGGCCTCCTACATCACCGGGCAGGTCATTTTCGTGGACGGCGGGCTGAAGGTCGGATGACAAACCCGACAACTCAGACAAATCAGACAAATCAGACAAATCCGACAAGTCAGACAAGTCAGACAAATCCGACAAGTCAGACAAACCCGACAACATGCTACAAAACGCCTACATCCCCTACCGCGGTTACTGGAGCACGCCGTTCGTCAAATGGCAGGGCAGTTTCGCCAACCTGCACCCGCTCGAATTCGCGGCCCAAATCGCGCGGCGCGCCCTGGACGAGCGGCGGATTCCGCCGGAAACCTTCACCGCGCTGTACTTCGGCATGACCGTCCCGGCCAAAGGCTCGTTCTACGCCGCGCCGTGGGTGGCCGGGCTGATCGGCGCGCAGGGAATCACCGGGCCGACCTTCTCCCAGGCCTGTGCCACCTCCGCCCGCGTGATCGGCAGCGCGGCCTACGAACTCGAAGCCGGACACAGCCCCGACCCCGTCATCCTGTGCCTGACCGCGGACCGCACCTCCAACGGCCCGCACATCCTCTACCCCAACCCGCTGGCCCCTGGCGGCCGCGGCGAGGCCGAGGATTGGGTCTGGGACAATTTCAACTGCGACCCGTTCGCCGGCCTCAGCATGATCGAGACCGCAGAAAACGTGGCGCGGGAGAGCGGCATCTCCACCGCGGAGCAGCACCAGGCCGTGTTGATCCGCTACGCCCAATACCGGCAGGCACTGGAAAACGAAGCCGCCTTCCACCGCCGCTACATGGTCACGCCTATCGAAGTCAACCCCACCGGACGCAAAGTCATCGCCACCGTGGAGGACGACGAAGGGGTCTTCCCCACCACCGCGGAGGGGTTAGCCCGCCTGAAGCCGGTGCTGCCCGACGGCACGGTTACGTATGGCGGCCAGACCTACCCCGCGGACGGCAACGCCGGGCTGATCGTCACCACAAAAGAAAAGGCGCGTGAGCTGAGCGCGGATTCCGGTGTGGCTATACGCATCATAGCCTTCGCCGAAGGACGCGCCGAAAAGGGTTTCATGCCCAAGGCCAACCTGCCCGCCGTACACAACGTCCTCCAACGCGCCGGGCTGGACTTGAAGGACATCCACGCCATCAAGACCCACAACCCCTTCGCGGTCAACGACTGTTACCTGAGCCGTGCGTTGGGAATTCCCATCGAAGGAATGAACAACTACGGCTCTTCTCTTATCTGGGGACACCCCCAGGGGCCGACCGGGATGCGCCTGGTGATCGAACTGATCGAAGAACTGGTGTTGCTGGGCGGCGGCTACGGGCTGTTCACTGGCTGTGCCGCAGGCGACACCGCCGCAGCGTTGGTAGTGCAGGTGGGGGACGACAAGAAGTAGGAAGTAAGGAGTAAGGAGTAAGGAGTAAGGAGTAAGGAGTAAGGAGTAAGGAGTTGGGAAGCACCCCACGGAGAGCCGAATAAGTAACATCTTGAGGAAGCGCAACCTATCCTGTCATTCTGAGGGCACGCAGTGCCCGAAGAATCCGGAGCGCAGCGACCGTCGGGGCGACCGGCCGGTCGCCCCGACCCCCCAATAACCATGCCCCGAACATCCGTCCCCCGTCCCCGGTCGTCTGTCTCCATCTCCCTCACCATCGCTGAGATTCTTCGCTATCGCTCAGAATGACATCAGAATGACATAAGCAACAGCAGGCATGAATTGCGTAACTCCTGTAATAAGCAACCAACCAGCTAAGCAAGCAACTACCCAACCAAGCCATGAAAGCCGCCTTTTTTTACACCCCAAAACAACCCCTGAAAATCGAAGAAGTGCCCACTCCCAGCCCCGGGCCGGGAGAGGTGCTCATCAAAGTGGCCGCCTGCGGGCTGTGCCACACCGACCTTTCCTACATCGACCACGGTGTGCCCACCTTCAAAAAGCCGCCCCTGATCCTGGGACACGAAGTCTCCGGCACCATTGCCGCCCTCGGTAAAGACGCCAACGGCTGGAAAGAAGGTGACCGCGTCTTGCTGCCCGCGGTGTACGGCTGCGGTGAGTGCCAGTTGTGCCGCACCGGCCGCGAAAACATTTGCAGCCGCATGGTGATGTTCGGCAACCACGTGGACGGCGGCTACGCGGAATACATGCTCGCACCGGCCAAAGACACCATCCCCATGCCCGAAGAAATCCCCTTGATCGAAGGCGCCATCATCGCGGACGCGGTCACCACCCCCTACCACGCGGTGGTCAACCGCGGGCAGGTTGAGCCAGGGGACGCGGTGGTGGTGTTCGGCTGCGGCGGCGTCGGGATCAACATCGTGCAGATCGCCGCCGCGCTGGGCGCGCAGGTGATCGCGGTGGACATCGTGGACAGCAAACTCGAATGGGCCAAAAAGCTGGGCGCGCAGGCCGTGATCAACGCCAACCAGGTCGAACGCGTGGACAAAGCAGTGCGCAAACTGACCGGCGGCGGCGCGCAGGTCGCGTTCGAAGCCATCGGCTACCCCGCCACCCAGGAGCAGGCCTTCGCCTCCCTGCGCACCGGTGGCCGCTTCGTCATGGTCGGCTACTCCCCCAAGCCCATGAGCCTGAACGCCGGGAGAGTGATGTTCCGCGAAATGGAAATCATCGGCTCCCTCGGCTGCCGCGCGGTGGACTATCCCCGCGTGCTGGAAATGGCCCGGCAGGGAAAGATCAAAGTCAAGGAGCTGGTTTCCGCCCGCTTCCCACTGGACGACATCAACCAGGCCCTCGACTACGTGCGCAGCGGCGAGGGCCTCCGCTCCGTTGTCGTACCCTCGCAAACCGAACACTGAACACCGCTCACTGAACACTGAACACTGAACACTGAACACTGAATACTGAATACTGAACCGAGGAGGTGCCTATGCTCACTTGCGTCTAAAATGTCATTCAAAATGTTCTCGCTCCGTTTGCGGTTGCCCCGCAAACCTTCGCACCCCTGAGGAGAAGATGTCATGCGCAGTAAAATTTTCCAACTACTCCTTCTGCTAATGCTGGCTGGCCTGATCCTGGCCGCGTGTGCCCAGCCAACCGAAGAAGCCGCCACCACCGCCCCAGAACCCACCCAGGCCCCTGAAGAGCAGGCGGACACCGGCGAAC
>JALUWE010000036.1 GCA_027019845.1 Anaerolineales bacterium
CACTTGAAAAGTCGCACCCAGACCTCACAGGTCTCAAAGCGCATGGAGATGCCCGGATGCAATCTATTTTGGGTAAAATCTTCCTGCATCGTGTGGTAGTAGACCTGTGAGGTCTCAACGACGTAAGTACTGCCAATTACCCAATTACCCATCCTTCGACTACAGGCTCACTCCGTTCGCCTTCCGCTCAGGATGTAATTACCCAATATCCAATACCCAATATCCAACTTCGCTCGTAATCGCAGGATGCACCAACGCAAACCCCCAACTCACCACTCACCATTCTGGAGACCCCTATGCCACTCGACATCGTTGTAGGCGCACAATGGGGCGATGAAGGCAAAGGCCGCATCGTCGATCTGATGGCCGCAGAAGCCGACTTCGTCGCCCGTTACAGCGGCGGAGACAACGCCGGGCACACCGTCACCGTCGGCGAGCAAATTTACCGGCTGCACCTGATCCCCTCCGGCATCGTCCAGCCGCATACCACCGCCGTCCTCGGCAACGGCATGGTCATCAACCCGGTCACCCTGCTGGACGAGATCGCCCGTTTGCAGCAGGGGGGCATCGAAGTGACCCCGCAACGGCTGCGCATCTCGTATGCCGCGCACCTGATCACGCCTGCCCACCGCGCGCTGGACGCGGCCCAGGAACAGGCGCGTGGCCCCGACCAGCTCGGCACCACCCTGCGCGGCATCGGGCCGGCCTATATGAGCAAGGTTGGACGCTACGGCATTCGGATGGGAGCAATGCTCGATCTGGAAACCTTTGCCGATGCTATCGAAATGCAGGTAAAAATCTGCAACCGCCGCCTCACCCGACTCTACGATGCAGAACCGCTCGATCCCCACAAGGTCGCCCTGGAATACGCGGAGTACGCCCGCCAACTGGCCCCGTTCATCGGCGACGTGTCCGTCATGCTCAACCAGGCCCTACAGCTCGAAAAACGCATCCTCGCCGAGGGCGCGCAGGGCACCCTGCTCGATCTCGATCACGGCACATACCCTTTCGTGACCAGTTCTCATCCCACTGCGCCCGGCGCGATCCTGGGGTTGGGCGTCGGCCTGGGCTACGTGGGGCGGGTGATCGGCGTCACCAAAGCCTTCCAGACCCGCGTCGGCGAAGGCCCCTTCCCAACCGAGTTGCACGGCGAAATTGCCGAACGTTTGCGCGGCACGGGCGACCAGCCCTGGGACGAGTACGGCACCACGACTGGCCGCCCGCGGCGCGTGGGCTGGTTGGATACCGTTTTGCTGCGTTACGCGGTGCGCGCCAACGGCCTGTCCGAAATCGCCCTCACCAAACTGGATGTGCTCTCCGGTCTGCCCGCTCTCAAAATATGCACCCGCTACCGGGCCGGGGACCGCGAATTCACCGAACTGCCGCTCGGCCCCGGCGATTTGTCTCCCTTCGAGCCGGTTTACGAAGAACTCCCCGGCTGGGACGAAGACATCCGCGACATACGCTCCTGGAACGCGCTGCCGCTGGAGGCCTGCCAATACATCGAACGTGTAGAAGACCTGGCCGGCGTGCCCATCACCCTGATATCGGTCGGCCCGGAGCGCAGCCAGGTGATCAGAGTCTAGGGAACCGGGAATACGTCCTGAGCGGAGGGCGGATAGCGTTCGGACGAACGCCGTTTGCTCGTAGCCGAAGAATGGGAATTGGGAATTAGGATATGGCAAAGTCTCTACTCCCCCCTGCATCCGCCCTCCTCCTGACTTCCTTTCTGCTCCTCCTCACCGCCTGCGCCCCGCTCCCGGCTTCTCCCACTCCGACGCCGACCGGGACGCCCGCGCCGACCGAAACGCCCACGCTGACCCCGGTCTGGTTCCCGCCCACCGACACGCCCACCCCGCCCGCCACCGCGGAAAGCCTCCCCACCCCGGATCAGCGCCCGGGCATCGGCGCGGTGTTGTACACCGACGATTTTGGCGCGCCCGGCGGCTGGCCCCTGTTCAAATCCACACGCGGCAACGTCGCCCTCGGCCTCAACGAACTCACCCTGACCGTGCTGGAGCCGCGCGGCTACATTTCCACCGTCAACAGCGACCTGCTCTTTGCCGACTTCTACCTGGAAGTGACCGCCAACGCCAGCCTGTGTAGCGGCCTGGACGAATACGGCCTGCTCATCCGGGTTGCCTCTCCCGCGGATTTCTACCGCTTCTCGCTCTCCTGCGACGGCCAGACCCGCGTCGACCGGTTGTACCGCGGGGTAGCCTCCTCCCCCCAGCCGTGGACGTTCTCCAGCGCGGTGCCCTCTGCCGCGCCCAGCACCTCCCGGCTGGCTGTCTGGGCATCCGGCCAGGAGATACGCTTCTTCATCAACGACATCTACCAATTTACGATCACGGACCCGTTGCTCGGCAGCGGCGGCATCGGCTTCTTCGCCCGCTCTGCCGGGGACACCGCAGTGACGATCAACTTTTCGGATTTGGTGGTCAGGATGTTGCGGTAGTGGTTCTCAGGGTTTTGGCAAACCCGCGGATTGAGCACATCTTTGGAAAGAAAAGCCCCGGCTCGCGACCGGGGCTTTTCCCTAGTTTACCCTGCCTGCGGCCCCCTACTTTTCCACCGTTTCGATCATGTACGCGGTGGGCTGCTGGGATTGCGGCGCGGAGGCGGCCACGATCAGGTACGCCTCCCCACCCGCGATGCCCGTCACGTCGAAGGTGGCGGTGTTCAGTTCGTCCAGCTCGATGGGCGTGACCACGGGTGTGCCGTCGTCCTCGAAGGTGATCAGGGTCAGGTAGTAGGTTTGCGGGATGTAGGCCGTGGTGCGCACCCAGCTATCCGTGCTCCAGCCCGCCACCTCGCTCTCCACGTCGTCATAGAAGCCGATTTCGGGGATGGCGATGTTGTCGATGGCGAATCCGGTGTCGCGGTTGCCGGAGTCGGATTCCCAGCGGATGAGCACCACCTGTCCGGTGTACTCGCTCAGGTCGATGCTTTCCTCCACCCAGGTGCCGCCCGGCGCGGTGCCGGTGTAGAAGCGGTCGGTGAGCGCGAAGTCGTAGGGGTCGTCCTGCTCTTTTTCGCCCTTCATGTTCTCGGTCACCAGTTGGGTCCAGGTCTGGCCGCCGTCGGTGGAGATCACCACGTAGGCAAAGCCGAAACTCCTGGAGAGCTTGAAGTAGGTGGTGTATTGCAGGGTGGCGGAATCGACGTTGGTCAGGTCGGCCTCCAGGGTGAGGGTGCGCAGGCCGGAGTTGTCGCGGCCGCCGTACCAGAAATACTGCCCGGAGGGGGGTACGCGCCCCAGGATGGGGTTCAGCGTGCTGCCGGTGAAGGTGACGGTCATGTCCTTGTCGGAGACGATGCGGTAGATGTCCGCGCCGTATTGCCGCACTTCGTCCTCGATGGTGCGCGGAGGCGCGCCGATGGTGAGCGTGCCGACCGGGTCGAGTTCCGCCGCGAAATCGGGCGCGAAACGGTAGAGGTCGGGCGCGTTGTCGCGGTTGAAGAGCACCAGCGAGACCAGGAAGTCCAGCCAGACTTGCTCGGCGGTCACATCCATGCCCAACTCGGCGAACAATTGATCGATGCCCGCGAAACCGCCTTCCGGGTAGGTCGCCCAGGTCTTGAAGAAGTCTTCGCCGAAGCGGTCGTAGAAGTAGCGGTTGATCACGTAGCCGTACCCGTAGTGGAAGATGGAACGTGATGAGCCGGACACCCAGGTGTTGAGCTGGATGTCGGGGTCGGACATGTAGGTGTTGGCGAAGCTGATATTGGCCCCGCGGAAACCGAGCAGGTCTTCGGCCAGCACGGCCTGTCCCTCGGCCTCCCAGGTCTCTTCGGTGTCGCGGTACCAAAACTCGACCAGGTGGCGGTATTCGTGGGTCAGGGTGTCGAGGTAATTCTCGCCGCCCAGCACGTAGCCGTCGTAGTTCATGATCAGGCCTTCGTGCTCGTTGGAGAACCAGATGTACTCGGCGGGGAACTGGTTGACGCCCCAAAAGTAGCCGCCCAGGGTGCATTGGTGTGCGATTTCTTCGGTCACGTTACACACTTTGGTGGCTGCCGGGTGCAGGATGTTGATACGCGGGTCGCCGTCGATGCCCAGGGGGTGTTCTGCGCCAAAGATGGCGCGCACCTGGGGGACCAGTGCGTCGAACCCGTCCATGGCGGCCTGTACCTGGGCCGGGTCGGGGTCGCGGTCGGTGTCGAACCAAAAGTAGGCGTATTCGGAAACGCCCAGCAGTTTGAATTCCACTTCGTTGAGGGTGTCGAGGTCGGTGTTGGAGATCCAGAAGGTGCGCACCGTGCCGGGGGTGAGCGGCCCGGTCTCTTCGGGTGCCACCAGGCGTTCGTTCTCGGTCTCGATCAGGTCGTCTACGGGCGCGTCGATCTTGCCGTGGGAGATCAGATCGGCTTCGAAATCGCCCTCGGGGTAGACGATGGTCGCCAGGGTTTGCCCGGCTGCGATTTGGGCTTGACTGGGCTGCTCGCGGATCACGCCTTCGAGTGCGGGCCGCGGTTCGGGCCACTGGTAGGCCGCGGGGGTGTCGGTGGGTTCGGCCGCGGGTTCTTCGGTCGGGGCTGCGGTGGGCGGCTCGGTGGGGGGCGCGTCCGTGGGGACCGGGGAGGTGGCGGTGGCTG
>JALUWE010000037.1 GCA_027019845.1 Anaerolineales bacterium
AAGCGATGGCGTTTGCAGAGCCACATTTTACCAGTAAAAACGAGGGAGGGAATGTGACCTGATTCCTGTTGTCTTTTATGGTAAACTTCATCAACCGTTAACCTGGTACTTATGCAGTTGAGACCTTACAGGTTTACTACCGCACGATGCAGGAAGATTTTACCCAAAACAGATTGCATCCGGGCATCTCCATGCGCATGCGTTTTGAGACCTGTGAGGTCCGGGTGCGACTTTTCAAGTGCGTAAGTCCTACTATTAACCTTTGTTGTGATGGAGGATTGTTGCCATGTTTACTCGTTTTAAGCCCTTCGTTTGGTTTGGGATGTTCATGCTTGTGGTAGGGTTGGCCTGTGGCGCGTTTGGGGGAGGCGAACCAACTCCCGTGCCTCCCACTCCGGTTCCGCCAACCTCGCCGCCCACACAGGCATTGATCCCAACCGTACCCCCCACCCCAACTCCGTTGCCGGCGCCCACGCAACCCCCTCCGCCTACTCCCACCCCGGAACCGCCCTCCGTTGACCCGGTTACTACCGGCCCGGAACCTTTTTACATCGAAGAGTTCGACGGCGGGCTGGAGAACTTCTCCTATTTCGTACAACGCGGAGTCGATAAAGGCGAGGAGATGCTGTATGCCGAGGACGGCAAGCTGGTCTTCAACATCGATACACGCAACACGTGGGTGTACGTGCTCTATGAGCCGTTTACCTACGAGGCTGTGCGGATCGGCATCGAGGCGGAAAACCGCGGCAAGAACAGCCAGAGCATCAGCCTGATCTGCAACTATTCCCCAGATGGCTGGATCGAGTTCAACATGGGCGGAGACGGCCTGTACTCGATCCTGGCGTATAACGCGTTGGAAGGCACGGGATACAACCTGCTGTACAACGGCGGATCGACCGACATCAAACTGGGCAAAGATACCAACCAATATGTGGCCGAGTGCGCCGACGACACCATCACGCTGTGGATCAACGGTGTGGAAACCCGCTCACAACCCATTCCAAAAGACTATCGCTTCCTGGACGAGGGCCAGGTGGGCTTTTCGGTTTCTTCGTTCGAGTCCTTGCCGGTGGTGGTGGAGGTCGAATGGTTTGGAATCGAACAGCCGTAGTCGCCCAAATCTAAAAGAGGTTTTTTTCGGGCTCCCAGGGACAGCGTTCCTGGGAGCCCCCGTTTTTGGGATGTGATGATTTGCAAGCAGACGTGCCCTCATCGCGGATGGGTGGAAAATCGCGGTATGATAACAGGCATGGACAAAAATGCTCTTTTGTCCCTTGAATTGCGCCGGGATTGTGGAGGTTAGCATCATGGTTGAGCGCACCAATGCCGAATGGCTGGCCGATCTGCAAGGGCCTGATAGCGATTCGGCGATCTCTGATTTGCGGGACACGTTGTTGCGAGGGCTGCGAGCAGCCTTGTCGAGCCATATACGTAAAGACCTCAGCTTCGTTATCGAAGATTTTGTCCAGGACGCCCTGCTCAAGATTCTGGACAATCTGGATTCCTTCCGCGGAGAGAGCCGCTTTACTACCTGGGCGCAGAAAATCGCCATTCATGTCGCGTATACGGAATTACGACGTCGCCGGTGGCAGGACGTATCCCTCCAGGAAATGATCGAAAGCCAGGATGGGAATGACTTTACGCCCGCCATTTTGACCGATCCCGGCGTGTCTCCTGAAAAAAAGGTCACTCAACGGGCATTGCTGGAATTCGTCCAGCGGATGATCGATGAAGAGTTGACCGAACGGCAACGACAAGCCGTGAAGGCTGTGATGTTCAGCGGCGCCCCCATAGCGGAGGTCGCCCGGCGGATGAACACCAATCGCAACGCGCTCTACAAACTGCTCTACGACGCCCGGCAACGCCTCCAACGCAGTATGCTCGCCCACGGCATCAGCCCCCAGGATGTCCTGGCAGCCTTTGAACAATAGCAGTAAGAGGCCTCCACAAGAGAACGTCTATGAGGCGAAAATGTGAGTATCGTAAAAACATCGAGCAGACAGGTATGCCAAACGAACAGGCCTGAAGTATCAGAAAATCGCCGGTTTTACCCTGTTTACCTGTTTACTTGTCTACCTGTTTACCTGTTTGCTTGTCTACCTGTTTGAGGCAATATGTTGGATATCGCTACCTTGAAACAGTTGGTTCGGACAATCATTGCCACCCGAGAGGATGAGATCGGATGTGATGACTGTTTTAATGAGCTTGATCGCTTTGTTGAGGTCAAGCTCAAGGGTAAGAATGCGGCCCAGGCCATGCCGTTGGTTCAACACCATCTGGAGATGTGCCCGGATTGCCGGGAAGAATTTCAGGCGTTGCTTGAAGCCATTCAAGCGCGATGATCGCGGATCGTCGGGCGCAAATGTTGTAACCTGAGCTTCGGATACCCCCTTTTGGAATTGTCATTGCGAAGCCCCGCAGGGGCTGCCTGCCCGCGGTTCGCAAGGGGGGGACACAGATGGACTTCGGGGTATAATACGCCGCATGTCTGATGCGAGCATGAATGAGAATCTGCCACCCTCGCTAGAGGAAACACAGCCTAGCGCGCCCCCCAATGAGGAAAACTCTCAAAAGAAACGCTCTCCCTGGATGCGCTATCTCCTTCTGGGGTGGTTGTTGTTGATTGTAGTCGTGGGGGGGGCAGCCTATAGCGGCTATCAAAGAGGGATACAAGACCGCATTTCCATCCAGTCTACGCAAGCTGCTGAAGAAATCGAAACCCAATACCAACTGGGGTTGGATGATTTCGATTCTGGAGAGTACGAACGCGCCCGCCAGCGGTTCGAATACATAATCCAACAAAATCCCAATCACGAGGGCGCCATCGAAATGCTGGCGCGCACGCTGGCAATCATGCAGGCGACCGCGACCCCAACCCCGTTGACACCCACCCCCACCCCAACGTTGACGCCCACCCCTGACCTGCGCGGCGCGGAGGAGCTTTTCAGCCAGGCAAAACAATACATGGCGGCCAACGACTGGGACGCGGCGATTGCTACCCTGCAAAACTTACGCAAATCCGAACCAGCCTACCAGGCCGTGGAAGTGGATTCGATGTTCTACGTCGCTCTGCGCAACCGCGGCGTGGAAAAAATATTGAACACCGGAGAACTGGAGAGCGGGCTTTACGATCTCTCCCAGGCCGAGCGATTTGGCCCCCTGGATGCCGAAGCGCAGAGCTTTGCCAACTTCGCACGTTTTTACATCATCGGCGCCAGCTTTTGGCAGGTGGACTGGGGCCAGGCCGCTTACTACTTCGGTCAAGTCGCTCCCTATCTGCCCAACCTGCAAGATGGCACCGGCTGGACCGCCACCCAACGCTACCTCGAAGCCATGCAAAATTACATCGATTTCCTGGTGGAAGCCCGAGATTGGTGCCGCGCCGAAGAACAGATGGAAATTCTGCGCGAATGGAACGAAAACCCCGACCTGGAACCCACACAGGTCTGGTTGGAGAACAAATGCAACCCGCCTGAACCCACGCAGACCCCCCAGCCAGAAACCAGCCCCACCCCTGGCCCGACGCCCACAGAAACGCCTGCTCCATGAGTCTCTCTGCTGATCCCCAGTTGGATGATTCGCCCCAGCAAGAACAGCCCCAAAAGCCGCGTTTTACCTGGCTTGGCGGGCTGTTGCCTGCCGTCTTTTTGTTTTTCACCATCGTGATCCTGACAGCGTATGGCGGCTACCGCGCCGGAATACGGGAGCGGATCGCAGTGCAGACCACCGTGATTGCTGGAGAAATCGAGACGCAATATCGACTCGGTTTGGAAGATTTCAACACCGGAGAGTGTGAGCGCGCCCGCCAGCGGTTCGAATATGTGATCCAACAAGACCCCAACCACGCACGCGCCCGCGAGATGCTGGCCCGCGTGCTGGTGTGCCTCGCCGTCACCGCCACCCCCACTTCGATCACCCCCACCCAGACCCCCACGCATACCCCCACCCCCGACCTGCGGGACGTGGAAGCCCGATTCGCCACCGCACAAGACCTGGTGGCCGCGGGCGATTGGGAGCCGGCTCTCGCGGCCTTGCAAAACCTGCGCAAATCCGATCCCGGCTTCAAACCAGCAGAGGTCGATGCACTGCTCTACGTGGCCTACCGCGGGCGCGGGATAGAGAAAATACTCAACCGTAACCAACTCGAAAGCGGGCTGTATGATCTTGCGCAGGCGGAATCATTTGGCTTGCTGGATGCCGAAGCGCAGTCCTACCGCACCTGGGCACGCTTCTACCTGATCGGGCTGACCTCCCGCCAGGTGAAAGACTGGGCCCAGGCCGTGGTGTACCTGTCCGAGGTCGCCCCCTATGCTCCCAATCTGCGCGAGGGGAACAATCCGACCGCCATCAACCTGTACGTCGAAGTGCTCCGAAAATACATCAACGCCCTGGCCGAGCAGAAGGCCTGGTGCGAGGCGGAAATTCAGGTTCAGAACCTGCGCCTGGTGGACGACGATCCGGCCCTGGAATCGTTGGAGAAAAAATACCGCAATCGGTGTAAGGATACGGATTGAAAAATGACAGTTCCAACCTGGGTATTGACCCTTTCGTATTGGCTACACATGCTGGCCACGGTGCTCT
>JALUWE010000038.1 GCA_027019845.1 Anaerolineales bacterium
CAGAAAAGCCGGGGCCAGCTCGCGGGTCTCCAGCAGGTCCTCGGCCAGGTCGCTGAGGTTCATCAGCGCGTTTTCGCGCGCCAGCGGCGGGAAGGTGCCGTGCAGCGCACCGATCACGCCGATCTCGCCGCTGCCTGCCTGGGCGCTGGCGATCACCTGGTCGATCAAGGGGCCCTCTTCGGAAGCGGTGAAGTCGAAGCCGCCCTCAGCCAGGATAGCGCGGAACTTCTCCTGCTCCTCGATGGGGGCAAACTGCGTGGAGAAGAAGACCACCTCGCTGGGGGGCGGGGCTACGGTCACTTCGCCCAGCGGGTTGACCTGGCAGGGCCCGTCGCTCGGCGGGTCAGGCGCCCAGCACGGTGCACCGGTTTCGTTCATCAGGGCTTGCAGGTTGTCGCCCTCCTCGTCGAGCACGGCGGCAATGTCTTCGCCGTCCAGCACGATGCGGTCGAACGCGTTGCGGAAGATCTGGTTGATCTCGCCGCCGCGCTCACCCAGGCCAACCGGCAGCAGCGCGGGGATGGCGTCCGGCGCGGTGGCCTGCGCCTCGACCGCACCCGCCTCGATGGCAACGCCCGGCGGCAGGTTGGAGAAGTCCACACCGCTAACCACCGGGAAGAAGCCCAGGTCTTCCAGCACCGCGGCCTGCACATCCGGGCGGGTGAGGAATTCGATCAGCTCCGCGGAGGCCTCGGGGTCCGGGGCCGTAACCGGGATACCCAGCCCAACCACGACCGGCATGAAGCCTTTGCCCTTCGGGCCGGAGGGGGCCGCAAAGGCCACAAAGTTGTCGGGTTCGGCGTTGAAGGCCTCGATCAGCCGCGCAGTGTGGTCGAATGCCACCCACACTTCACCGGACAGCAGCGGCTCTTGCATGAACTCGTAGTTGATCGATTGCGGGTGAATGGTGGGCCAGAGCACGTCGCGCACCCAGGCCATCATCTCCGCGGCTTCTGCGCTGCGGAAGTCCGTCACCATGCCGCCGGTGAAGGAGGGCCACAGGTAGCCTTCCAGGAAGCGGTGGAACAGCCCGGCATGGGGCAAACCACACTTCGGGCCGCCGGTCTCGTCGATCAGGTTCTGACACCAGGCCGCAAAGTCATCCCACGTCATGTTCTCCAGCGTCACCCCATCCGGCAGGTAGTCCAACGCCTGCACGTTGGCAGCCATGATGTAGGTGGCCTGCATCCAGGGGATGTAGTACAGAAAGTCTTCGGTGCCCAGCAGGCCGGTCTCCAGAAAAGCCGGGGCCAGCTCGCGGGTCTCCAGCAGGTCCTCGGCCAGGTCGCTGAGGTTCATCAGCGCGTTTTCGCGCGCCAGCGGCGGGAAGGTGCCGTGCAGCGCGCCGATCACGCCGATCTCGCCGCTGCCTGCCTGTGCGCTGGCGATCACCTGGTCGATCAGGGGACCCTCTTCGGAAGCGGTGAAGTCGAAGCCGCCCTCGGCCAGGATGGCGCGGAACTTCTCCTGCTCCTCGATGGGGGCAAACTGCGTGGAGAAGAAGACCAGTTCTCCCTCTGCGGGGGGTTCTGCCGGCTCCTCCGGGGGAGCGGTCGGTTCGGTCACTTCGGGCGCTTCTGTTGGTTCTGCGGGGGCTTCGGTGGTCGCCGCGCCGCCGCAGGCAGCCAACACAAACGCGACAGCAACCAACAGGATGAGGATTTTGAATACTCGGGACATCTTGGTTTTCTCCTTTTTGATGCTTGGCGGTAACTACTCTGGTGGGAAGTGTCACTGTGAGAGGCCTGTGGCGCGATGGGCGCTGCTCGACCAGCAAAAGTCATTGCGAACCGCCGAGAGGCGGTGCCTGCCCTGAGCCATGCACTGAGCCGAAGGCGAAGTGGCTACGGCGAAGGGAAGCAATCTCCTGCATGGCAGCGGGGAGATCGCTTCAGCGGAAAAACGCGGCCTCGCAGTGACGTGCCTGCGTAGTTACGCTTTGCGAGTATCAGTAGATCGAAATGGTAGGGCAAGGTGCAGATTTGCGATCTGCTGAGTGCCAGCGGATCGAATCTGTTTTGTGATACAGCCTCACGATCTGCTGAGCAAAGGGGGAAAGGGAGTGGTGAAGTTCGTGGTAGCGTTCGATACGATCACCTCCTTCGTGGGCCGGTCGATTGTCGAACGATCAATTCGGGTTGCAAAACGACCTGTTTCTGATCGAGGCTTTCCCGGTTGATCAGTTTCACCAGCATCCGGCAGAGCATGGTTCCGATCCGGCGGGCGGGTTGGTGGACGGTGGTGAGAGGCGGGTGGGCGTATTCGGCCAGCACGATGTCGTCGAACCCCGTAATGCTGACGTCTTGCCCGATCACCAAGCCGCGCTCTCGCGCGGCGCGCATGGCCCCCAGCGCGAGCAGGTCGTTGACGGCCACGATCGCGGTGGGGGGATCGTCGAGGTCCAGTAACTGCCCGCCGATTTGCTGCCCGCTCTTCTGGCGAAAGCCTCCCGCGATGATGCGGCTTTCGTCGATGGGCAGGCCGTGCTCTGCCAGCGCTTTGCGGAACCCCTGTACGCGCAGGTAGGATTTCATCAGGTAGGTGGGTTCGGAAATGCAGGCGAAACGGGTGTGTCCCAGCTCGATCAGGTGGTTGACGATCTGTTGGATACCCTGCTCGCCATCTTCGTCGATGAAGGGGAAATCGTTCTCGCCCTCCACGCGGCCGAAAGCCACAAAGGGGTAATTGTGCTTTTTCAGCAGCGTGATCCGGCTATCCTGTCGTTGGGTGCGCACCACGATGAAACCGTCCACGCGGCGGCTGCGGATGAATTTCAGATAGCGAGATGTTTCATCTTCGGTGGTGACGTCGGTTGAGACGAGCAGATCGAAACTGCGCTGTGTGGTTTCTTCTACAACGCCGGTGAGAAATTCGCTAAAAAAGGGATCGGAAAAGCGCGGGTTGAAAGAGGGTAAGATCAGGCCGATGGTATCGGTGCGGCGTTTTTGCAGTTGACGTGCGGTGATGTTCGGCTCGTAGCCGAGTTCTTGCGCGGCCTGCAACACCCGTTTGCGGGTTTCCGGGCTGACATCATCGTATCCCCCCAGGGCGCGCGACACGGTGGTAACGGATCTCCCAACCACTTTGGCGATGTCTTTGATGGTAACGGCCATTTCCCCTCCGGAGGAA
Source organism: Anaerolineales bacterium (assembly GCA_027019845.1). Taxonomy (GTDB): domain Bacteria; phylum Chloroflexota; class Anaerolineae; order Anaerolineales; family JABWBV01; genus JALUWE01. Next base: position 3,130 of record JALUWE010000038.1, read on the forward strand.
CGCCTGACATACCTGACACACTAGGTTGATTCTAATCCAAAACGTTTTGGAAGTCAAATTTTTCTCACTTTTCGGGCGGTGAGCGCGGGGGGTGTCGCCGTCGTAGGTGGCGGGGTTCGGTGTGCTGTGTCCGGTATTCAGTAGTGAGCACTGCTGGCTGGCCACTGCATACTGATCATGCGCCAGGGCTTTGGTGGGGAAGAGGTACAGGGCGCGGGCGGTGGGGTGGCGCAGCAGGCGGTCGAGTACGGGCAGGTTGTAGCACAGGGTTTTGCCGCTGGCAGTGCCGGTGACCACGACGAAGTGGTGCCCGCCGCGGGCCAGTTCCCAGGCGCGGGCCTGATGGGTGTAGAGGGAGTCGATCCCCTGCCGGTGCAGGGCAGCGGCGAGGGCGGGGTGCAGGTCGTCCGGGAAGGGGGTGGTTTGCGCCTCCCGGGGCGGGATGGTTTTCCAGGCGACCACATTTGCCGCGATCTGGGGAGTGTTGCGCCAGCGGGTGAGCAAGGGCTGCATGGGGAATTCGGGTAAGGGTGCGGGGGACAGGCTCAGGTGAGTACGGCTTTGCGGTGTACGACTGTCCAGCGGACGGATAGCACGAAGGGGACCACGGCCAGCAGCGCGGCGATGATGCCGATGGCAGTGTAGCCGTAGCCCGCGAAGACCACGCCGCTGCTGAAGCTGGCGACCGCGGTGGACAGACTGATCAGCAGGTCGTTGGCGCCCTGGGTTTTGGCGCGCTCCTCCGGGGAGAGCACGTCGGAGAGCAGCGCGGAGCCGCCGACGTAGCAGAAGTTCCAGCCCAAACCGAGCAGGAAGAGGGCCACCGCCAGGGGGGCGACCGCGGTGGAGAGGGGCGCAAGCACTCCCGCGGCGAACAGCATGGCCGTCCCGCTCAAGATCACCCGGCCGCGGCCCCATTTGTCCGCCAGACGGCCGGTCACAATCGAAAAGGCGAACATGCCCAGCGTGTGCGCGGAGAAGACGATGGCAATCGCGCTCAGCTCGTGGTTGTTGTTCTTCATGTGCAGGCTGGTGATGCCCATCAGGCCGACCATGACGACCTGCCCGGCCACCATGACGATCATGGCGGTAAACGCGGTGGGGGTGCGCAGAATGGTGGATACGCGGCGGGTGGGGCCGGTGTGGCGGGCCGTTTCGGGGTACAGGCGGCTGATGTCCCGGCCAATGTCGCGCGGGTCGGGGCGCAGAAAGGTGAAGATCACTGTGGTTGCCAGGAAGAAGGTCAGCAATCCCACCGCGTAGGGGCCGGCCAGTTCGGGCAGGCCGGTCTGCCGCGCGAGTTGGCCTGCCGGGCTGGCGAGCTGCGGCCCCAGCACTGCGCCGAACACGCCGCCCAACACCACGTAGGAGATGGCGCGCCCGCGGCTTTCCGGGGGGTGAACTTCGGCAGCCGCGAAACGACCTAATTGCATCCCGGCGCGGGCCGCT
>JALUWE010000039.1 GCA_027019845.1 Anaerolineales bacterium
AGAGGTGAGGAGGGGCGGGGGAGAGGGGGTGCAGGCGGGGAGGAAGAGGAAGAAGAGGAGGAGGGGGAGTTTGAGTTTCAAGCTTGTTCTGAGAAAGGTTGGGTATTGGGTATTGGGTATTGGGTATTGGGTATTGGTAATTGGGTAATTGCATCCTGAGCGGAGGGCGGCGCAACCGCTCGTAGTCGAAGGATGGGTAATTGGGTAATTACGCTTCTCGATTTCCCGACTTACTTGCCGGTTCCCAATTCCTGCTCTGCGATCCAGCCGGTCAGGCCGCCGAAATCGGCTCGCCACCAGTAAGAGCCTGTAGCCAGCACACCGTTCAGGCCGTTGGTATGGGGTTGAATCTGGCCGACGGAGCCGGGGGGCAGGGTGGCGAGGGCCGCGTAATTGTTGCCTGGGCCGAGGCGCAGGGTGGCGGTCAGGCTGGTGGTGACGATCTGGGTGGGGGTGAGGGCCAGCGATTGGGTGATGGGTTCGACGCGCACCATCATCATGCCGTTGGCGACCGGGCGTTCGACCGGTATCTGGCAGGGGCTTTCCTGGTCTGTTTGGGGAACGGCAGCCGCGCCCGGCCCCGCGCCCTGGTTGACCACCAGAGGCAAATACACGCAATAAGCGGCCAGTCTGTCGCTGGGCTTGTTGACCACCTGGCCGTTGATCACCATGGTGGAGGAGCCGCCGCCGTCCTGCGCGATGCCGTAGTCCGCGCCGAGCGTGTTGAGGGCGAAGCCGGCCAGTTCTGGGATGGTCATGCCTTCGCTGATCCCGGGGTCGCGGCCATCCACCACGATGAAGAAGATGTACTGGTCGTTGAAGGCGATGGCGGTGCGGGGAGCGCGGGTGGTGGCCTGCGGGTCGCCGCTGAAGTCCTGGATCACGCCGTCTTTGAGGAAGTAGAAGCTGCCGCCAACGCTGGCGTAGGCCTTGGTCCAGTCGCCGGCAACCGGGGTGGCGCAGTCGTCGTCGGAGAGGTGGTTGATGGCCTGGGAGATGCCGATCTCGCCGCCGATTTGGGCGTAATCCAGCAATTTGGTGCGCATGATGCCGGAGGCGGACAGCACCACGTGATCGAAGGGGATAGGGGTGTTCCCCTGGCCGTCCCGGATGTCACGCACATAGCCGATTGCGCCGAATGAGGCGAGCGGGTCAGGCGGGGTGGAGGGGATGGGCAGCACCAGCGCGGGCCGTGTCATCTCGACCAGCACCTCGACGCCGGAGGCATCGGTTAGCGTGCTGGCGTCGTACTGGGGGGTGTACAGGATCAGTTGGTCGTCCCCGCGCGGCACGTTGAGGCCGTGGATTTTGAGGGTCTCGGTAATGCCGGTAAAGGAGAGGAGCTGTTCATCGGCCTGATGCTGAACACACTCTCCGATGAACGCGGTGCGGTCCAACTTCCAGACGAAGCCGCTGCCGTTTTGGTTATCGTCGAAGCGTTTGGCGTACCAGCCGGAGTGAATCTGGCCGCGCCAGGGCACGCCGGGCGGCTCGAAGTCGCCGCCGTAGAAGTAGCCGTTGATGGCTACCACCACATCGTTGCGCCCGCCCCAGGACTGGCCCCAATAGTTGATGGTCTGCTCGTAGCGCTCGAACATGCTGCTGACGGTTTCGGTGCCGCCGGACAAACGCCCCTGCGCGATGCTGCTCTCGATGATCACGTCTGGATCGCTGCGGTCCATGCGCGCCACGTAGACGTTGTTGGGGTCGGGAAGCTGAAACTGCTGGTATGCGATGCCCGGCGCCACGCTCTCCCAACCGTCACTCGCGGAGAATGAGATAGCGATCTGCACCAGAAGCAACGCGGCGCTGACGACGACGGCTGAAAACAAGAGGAGAGTGGGGGAGTGGGGTTTCATGGGGAGGGGAGAGGGGGTGAATGGTTAATTGTGAATGGTGAATTGTGAATGGTGAATGGTGAATGTATGCTGAGCGGAGCGTGTACACATTTTCTCACGAAAATGAAGCATCCCGGATGAACAAAAAAATTATACCATATACAGAACGCATGTTCTATGCTCGTTTTATCTGTGGCTGTCAGGCCGGTTGAGAAGACGGGATGATTCCGCCCCTTTACCGGCATCTTGCCACGCGCTATAATCTGCGCGGTTTCAGGTGTTTCGATGGCGGTACGGGGTGCGGCCTTCAGCGCTCCAGTGGGACGCGGAAAACGCGGAGGACACGGTGAGTAGGCAGGTAGGCAAGTAGACAGGTAAGCAGGTAGGGTGATAACGAAGTCGAACAACACCCAATACCCAATATCCAATATCCAACACCCAATATCCAACACCCAACACCCAATCCCATCCCCAAGGAAGACAGCATGATCGACGTAAACGAACTACGCAAAGGCGTCACCTTCGAGCAAGACAACAATCTATACAAAGTGATCGACTACAGCCACCACAAACCCGGGCGCGGCAAGGCCACCATTCGCATCAAGGCCCGCAACCTGCGCACCGGCGCGAACATCGATATGACTTTCAACTCCGGCGACCGGGTTCAGGATGTCTCCCTCGACCACCACACCGTGCAATACCTGTACAACGACGGCGAGTTTTACCACTTCATGGACCTGGAAACCTACGAGCAGCCCGCCATCCGCGCCGAGGTGATCGGCGAGGCCGCGCCCTACCTGCTGGAGGGCATGGAAGTCAAACTCACGTTCTACGGGCAGGAACCGCTGGACATCGAAATCCCCCTCACGGTGGAACACAAAATCGAACACGTGGACCAGGCGGTGCGCGGGGACACCGCCACGGGCATCACCACCCGCGCGGTCACCGAAACCGGCCTGGAAGTGCAGGTGCCGGGCTTCGTCAACGTCGGGGATACCATCCGCATCGACACTCGCAACGGCGCGTACGTCACCCGGGTGTAGGAGCCACCCATGCGCACCCCGGCTGGGAAGGAGTGCCCTTATTTCTATGGCGATTATTTCCGGGGCAGGCAGCAGGAGGAATGCCGTCTGCTGCAACGCAGCGCGCCCGATCAGCGTTGGACTGCCGATCTATGTGCCGCCTGCCCGGTGCCGGACATCGCCCGCGCCAATTCCTGCGAACACCAGCAGTTGTACGCCAGCATCAAGCGCAACTTCCCCTTCCTCAAACGCCAGGTCGTGGTCCGCGCCTATTGCCACAAATCCCAACAAGAGGTCAACGACCCTCACATTGGCTGCGGCCAGTGCCATCCCAACCTGGAATTCATCATCGGAGTAGAAAGTGACCCTGACCCTTCTGCTTGATCTGGACGACACGCTGCTGGGCAACTCGATGGATACCTTTCTGCCGCCGTATTTGCACCGCCTGGCAACCACCCTGGCCCCCCACGTACCCGACACCGCGCAGGCCATCGAAGCCCTGCTGGCGGCCACCAACGCCACCGCGGCCAACGACCTGCCAGACCGCACCCTGCTGGAGGTTTTCGAGGCATACTTCTACCCCGCGCTAGGCCTGCAACCCGAAGCCCTGGAGCCGGTCATCACCCAATTTTACCAATCCGAATTCCCCAAATTACAAAAGACCACCCAATTCCGCCCCGAGGCTGTCGAGTTGGTGGAGTGCGCGCTGGACCGGGGCTACCAGGTGGTGATCGCCACCAACCCGCTGTTCCCGCGCACCGCGATTCACCAGCGGCTGGAATGGGCCGGTCTCTCACCCCAACGATACCCCTTCGCCTGGATCACCAGCCTGGAAAACGCCCATTTCGCCAAGCCCAACCCGGCCTATTTCGCCGAGATCATGGCCCTGCTAGGCTGGCCCGAAGGCCCAGTCCTGATCGTGGGGGACGATCTGGCGCGCGACATCCGGCCCGCCAACCAATTGGGGATCGCTTCCTTTTGGGTGAACCCCGACAGCCCCCCCCCCACCGGCGCCGCCCCCACGGCTTCCGGCTCGCTGGGGGAGGTGATCGACTGGCTCGACGCGACCCAAGGCAAGCTCCTCACTCCCGACTACAACTCCCTGGCGGCCATCCAGGCCACCCTGAAGGCCACTCCCGCCGCGTTGAGCACCCTGCTGATGAGCGAAAACGAGGCCGTCTGGATGCGTCGCGTGCCCGACGACGAATGGAACATCACCGAGGTCGCCTGCCATTTGCGCGACGTGGAAGAACAGGTCAACCTGCCGCGGCTGCAAAAAATCCTTCAAGAAGACAATCCTTTCATTCCGGGCGTGGACACCGACCCGTGGGCCGAAAGCCGCCAATACTACTGCCAGCACGGAAAAACCGCGCTGCGGGCTTTCATTTCTCACCGGCTGAAAACCCTGGAACTGCTTCGAAAGGTGCGGGCGGAGGACTGGCAACGGCCAGCACGCCACGCCATCTTCGGCCCCACCCATCTACTCGAAATTTGCAGTTTCATGGCCGGGCACGACCGCATCCATTTGAGTCAGGTACGGCGGATTCTGGATGGGTGAGATAAATTCTCCCGCATCGAACCGTATTCCCCTGTGTTATATTGATTGCCAATTCACAACAGAAGACCGGAGCAGGGAGCATAGGGAGTAGAGAAACAGGAGCGACCGCCCAGACCCACCAGACAAATTCAACAACCCAGACCAGTTAGACCA
>JALUWE010000040.1 GCA_027019845.1 Anaerolineales bacterium
CGAAACCGTGGCCCAAACCTTCGGGTTGAGCAAAGAGCGTATGTTGGGCCGCGAACGCTCCCGGCAGGTGGCCCTCCCCCGCCAAATTGCCATGTTCCTGATGCGCGAAGATGCGCACATCTCCCTGCCCCAGATCGGGGAATACCTGGGTGGCCGGGACCATACCACAGTGATGTACGGATGTGACAAAGTGGCCGACCTGCTGGAACGCGATCATCGACTACGCCGCCAGGTAATGGACATCCGCCAGCAGCTGTACGGGTAAACTTCCGAAAAGAAACTGCTCCCCCTCCCCAGAACCATGTCCCGCAAGGCTTTCGCTGCGGGACATGGTTTTTTTCACCTCCCCGCCAAAGTGCTTATCCAATTTCGCCGGTCTTTATGATAGAACGTTAAACCCCACAGAACCGCAGGGCTTTTCAGAGGGAGAGCAATGCTCTCTCCTACTCCGGCGCTTCCAACAGCGAGTACCACGCCTCAACCGCCTGAGTATCCCCTTGTCCATCCAGGTTAGAACGTTGAAAAGCCCCCAAACGGTGTAACAAACTACCCTACAAAAGCCTTTGGTGCTACAATGAGAGCGTTGAAACTCTACCAAACGGAAAACACACATGGAAACAAAACAACCGGACCACGACTCCATCCCCATCGCGGCGATCGATACCCTCCAGGAAACGGAAACCAGGCTGTCAGTGGACGAGTTGCCGGAAGAGAAACCCGTACCCCCGGCCTCTGCTCTGACGATCACCATCCAATCCTGGGCCACGCCGATCGTGGGGCTGCTGATGTTGATCATCGGGTTGATCGGAGGCTACTACGCCCGCCCGCTGGTGGACGCCCCCTCCCTGATTGCACCCGCCACCACCGGCGAGGAAAGCCCTCCCACCTCACAGCAATCCGCGGCGGGCGATACCAGCGAGGCTGCCGCGCCCGAACAGGCCACACGGCAACAAGCGCTGATGGACACGCTGATCTCCCAGGTGCGCCATTTCAAGGGCAACCCCAACGCCCCAGTGACCATCATCGAATTCAGCGACTTCCAATGACCGTTCTGCGGGCGATTTGCCGCTGGCGCGGGACGCCAGATACAACAACAGTACATCGACACCGGCCTGGTACGCTTCGGATACATTCACTTTGCATTTCTCGGCCCCGAATCGCAATGGGCCGGAGAGGCCAGCGAGTGCGCAGCCGATCAAGGCGCGTTTTGGGAATACCACGACCTGTTATTCGAAAGCCAGGCCGGGGAGAACCGCGGCGCGTTCAACAAAGACAACCTCAAACAACTTGCCGCCCAGCTCGGCCTGGATACCAACGCTTTCAACGAATGTCTGGATTCCGAAAAATACGCATCCATCGTTCGAGCCGATACCAACAACGCCCGCCAACTGGGCGTACAAAGCACACCTACTTTCGTGATCAACGGCAAAGCTGTCATTGGTGCGCAGCCATTTGAGGTCTTTCAGCAAGTGATTGAGGCTGAACTCAATCCGTAGGCCTGTTGACGCCTGATTCGCCTTCGCGTCTATCCGAAAAATAAAAAAATATGTCCCCTCGAAAATTTCTCCTTCCTGGTATCTTGAGCATCTTTTTCCTCCTGCAAGGCTGCTTGCAGAACCCGGAAACCCCGGCAGCAAGCCCAACACAGCTGCCTCCAGCCGCAACCCTCACAACCGGGGGAGCATCCCCCACCCCACAGCCTGCGGTCGAAAACATCTCCCTACCCATCTTCCAGTCCGCCCCTGAGGAGGACGAAGCGGGCATTCCGCGTTACGCCCAACTGAAAACCATCATCCCCAACCGCCCGCGGGTGGAGGTGATCACCTACATCGTACAACCCGGAGACAACCTGTTCTCCATCGCCGACAAATTCGGTCTGAGACCCGAAACTGTGCTGTGGGGCAACTACGACGTGCTACAAGACAACCCGCAATTCCTGCGCCCTGGGCAGGAGCTTAACATTCTGCCCGTGGATGGCACGTATTATCGCTGGAACGAGGGCGACTCGCTCCAGAAGGTGGCCGATTTCTTCCGCGTCTCGCCCGACAGCATCCTGGAATATCCGGGAAACCGGCTGAACCTATACGAAGAAGAGCCAAACACACAAATCGCGGCCGGCACCTGGCTGATCGTCCCCGGCGGGCGGCGGGAGCTACGCGACTGGGGGCCGCCCGCCATTTCGCGTACCAACCCGGCTGCCGCGGCATACTACGGCTCCGGCTACTGCGGCCAGATTTACGAAGGCGCCATCGGCACGAACACCTTCGTCTGGCCTACGGTGGTGCGCTCACTCTCCGGTTACGACTACAACCCCAGCATCCACCCCGGATTGGACATCACCGGCGCGGAGGGCAACGCGGTATACGCCACCGACAGCGGCGTGGTAGTCTTCTCCGGCTGGAGTGAGTACGGTTACGGCTATTTGATCGTGATCGACCACGGCACGGGCTGGCAATCAGCCTACGCGCACCTGAGCGGCATAGGCGTCACTTGCGGGCAGAGCGTGGCACAGGGCACGGTGATCGGCGCGGTGGGCAGCACCGGTAACTCCACCGGCGCGCACCTGCACTTCGAGCTGCGCAGCGAACTCTACGGCAAAGTCAACCCGTGGGATTACCTGATCCCCTAGCTGCGGTGAGCGCAACGTTCCCAGACGCGCTTTTACGGCCCAATCGGTCCCCCAAAACCGGGCGGCCTCCATCACAGCCGCCCGTCTCTCCTCTTTCCCGCCTTCCCCTTTTTTCCCTGCCTCACACCTCCGCCTCCACACGGTGAATCCCCGTCGCGCCGTCCGGACGGGTGGGATTGCGCTCTTCGATCTGGGGGGTGCCGTCGCCCTCCGCGCAGCGCACTTCAAAGGTGTGCTGGCCGGCGGTAAAGGGCCAGTCGAAACGCCAGACCACCCAGGTGGTCTCGGAAAGCGGGGTACGCAGGCGGGCGGGCTGCCACTCGCCGCCATCCACGCGCACTTCGACTTGGGAGATTTGCCGGTCACCGGCCCAGGCGATGCCGCCGATGGGGATGGTGGGGCGGGGGCCGCTTTCGTCCACCGCCTCCACCGCCACGGTGTCGATCACGGAGGTGGTGCGCACCTGCGCGGTTTTGCTCCAGCCGCGCTCGACCCAGTAGCCGTCGCGGTCTTCGGAGATCAATTCCATGCGGGTGATCCATTTGGGCTGCTTCATGCCGTAGCGGTCGGGAATCCACACACGCAGGGGGTAACCGTGGTCCACGGGCAGGTCGCGGCCATCCCAGGCGTAGCAGAGCATGATGCGCGGGTCGCTCTGGATCAAGTCGAGGGGGATGGTTTCATAGAAGCCGTCGCCGGATTCGATGTAGAGGTACTTTGCTGCCGGCTGGGGCCCGGCATCGGCCAGCACGTCTTGCAGGCTGACGCCGGTCCATTGCGTGGTGCTGATCAGGGAGGTGGCGATGCGCCCGGAGATGCAGGAGAGGGTGACGAACTGGTCGAAGGAGGTGTAGTTGCTACGGATGTCGTCGAGGCTGAGGCTGAGGGGGTTGTCTACCAGGCCGGTGATCGGGAGGCGGTAGTTCTGGCCGTCGATCACGGTGGGTTCGGTGTTCAGGAAGACTTTGTAGTGATCCTGGAGGGGGGTGTATTCGGGGCGTGTGCCGGGCGCGGGGACGACGGGGTCATTCAGGTTGGGGAGTTGGACGTTGGTCTGGCCGATTTCAGCCAGGTATTCTTCTTCGCGGCGGCGTTGTTCGGCGCGCGCCAGGGCTGCGCCCACGCCGCTGCCGATCACGGTGATGACTGCGCTGGCCGCGCCGAGGGTGATCAGGAACTGGCGGCGGCTGAGGCTCTGCACCTCCGCGCGCCGCGGGGCCGCGGGTTCGGCGGGGCGGGCCGCCTCGGGCGTTGTGCTCCGCCGGGAGCCGCCTGGCCTGCTCTGGAGGCCGGATACCAGCAGCGTCAGGAGCGCACCGCTCAGGGTGAGGGCGGTGAAGAAGAGCAGCACGGCCATGCCGCGTTCCGCGGTTTTGGCGGCCTCGGCCACGCTGAAGCCCAGCAGGCGCAGGGTGTCGATCATGGCGTCAATACCGAAAGTGATCAAGCCGCCAGGCAGGACGCGCACCATCCAGTTGAACAGCGCGTAAGGCCCGAAAGGCCAATCGAAAAGGCGAGCGGCCAGATAGTTGAGGGCGATCAAAGGCGCGGCAAACAGCGCGCCGGTGAGGAGGGGAAAAGCGAATTTTTTCATCCTGGTTGTTTGGTTCTTGTTCGGGCGTTGAACGTTGGGAACCTTACTCCTTCTTCTTGCTTACTTGGTACTTGACTACAAACTGAACACTGTACACTGAATACTGAATACTGAACCCTACAATACCAGGGAATTGTTACGAAATTGTTTCAGGGGCCATGATTCGCTCCCCCCCAGGGTTTCGATACTGTTGTGGGCGAACAGCCGTCAATCCCGGATGGCTTCCGCCACCAGTTCGGCCACGTCCTTGACCTGCATCTGGCTGTCAGCGTCTTTGGCCGCGTCGGTCAGCATGGTCATGCAGAACGGGCAGCCGACCGCCAGCACGTC
>JALUWE010000041.1 GCA_027019845.1 Anaerolineales bacterium
CCCGCGTCCGAAACCAGGGCCACGTCTCCCTGTTCGAGGGCCGCCAGGATGGGTTCGATCTGGAGTCTTTTATTGTGGTCGTGGTAGCTGGTCAGCGGAGTCTGGATGCCGAAATGTTTCAGTAATTTGCCGGTATGTCGTTTGTCCTCGGCCGCGATCAACCGCACCTCGCGCAGGATGCGCAGCGCGCGGGCGCTGATGTCTTCCAGGTTTCCTATCGGGGTAGCGACCAGGTAGAGGGTGGGCATGGGGGAGGGGGGAATGGTGAATGGGGTATTGGGTAATTGGGTAATTGGGTAATTGGGTAATTACATCCTGAGCGGAAGGCGAACGGAGTGAGCCTGAAGTCGAAGGATGGAGGTGGGGATAGGGATAGAGAGGAGGGATAGGGATAGGGAGGGGAGATAGGGATAGAGAGGAGGGATAGGGATAGGGAGGGGAGATAGGGATAGAGAGGAGGGATAGGGATTGCATCCTGAGCGGAGGGCGGGGAGAGTTCGTACCGAACTCCGGCCGCTCGTAGTCGAAGGATGGTAATTGGGTAATGGGGTAACCTAATTCCTGATTCTCGATTTCACTCACGGGCCAGCCGCCAGTGCCCAGGTGAGGATGGTCAGGTTGAGGGTGAAGTCGTAGGTGTCGAGGGCGTCGATGCGCAGCCAACCGAAACGCCCCTGGTCGGTCTGGTAGCAAAGGTAGGTGCCAACCGGCAGGCTTTCCACCGCCAGCGGCGCGGCACTCATGCTGGCGTTCTGGCAGTCGCTATAGAAGGGCTGCTGCACTCCGAAGACGCCGATCCGCACGCCGGCCTGGGGGGTGAGGGGATGGGTGCCGTCGCCGGCAGTCTGGTAGGACAGGTCGCCGGCGCCGCCGATGGTGAGGCTGTCGAGGTCGAGTAAGGCGCCGGGGGAGAGAAGGGCCGCGCCGCTGACCTGCACCGCTGGCTCGGGTGTGGTGGTGATCGGTAGGGTGGCGGTTGGGGTGGGCAGGCTGTCAGGGACTACGATGCGCACCCAAAACACGCCGTTCCCCTCGGGGCCAATGCCGAACAGCTCACCCTGCGCGTTGCGCAGCATCCAGTTGCCCTGGTAAGTGCCGGGGTCGGTGGGCGCGGTCAACACCAGGGTCACGTCCACGGATTCGCCTGGGGCCACGCTGCCGGGCAGGGGCACTGCATCCGCCGCGTTCATGCGCTCGCCGGAGACCCAGACCGCGGCGTATTCGTCGGTCCAGGTGCAGGTGCCGTGGTTGACCAGCCGCCAGGTCTTGGTGAACACCGCGCCGGGCAGGACCTCGGTATCGTCGGGGATGGTAACGTCGATGGGGTCGCCGGGCAAGGCGAGGTCACAAGGGATGGGTGTTTGTGTTGGGGGAGAGGTAGCGGTGGGAGGCGCGATGGTGGGTGTGCTGGGTGGCGGAGGGGTAGGGGTGAGGGTGGGCAGCCCGCTGTCGGTGGGGGGCGGGGTGGTGGTGGGGCCCGGAGGCGTATCGGTGAGGGCCGCCACTTCGGTGACGCGGGCGATTACGGTCTGGTAGGCCTGCGTAGCGTTGAGGCCGGGGGTGGCGGCAGGTTCTTCGCCCGCGGCGCGGCAGCCGCTGAGCACAAAAAACGCCAGCCAAATGATGGGTATCCAGAGTGTTTTTTTCATGGCGGTGTGCTTCATGAACTCGGGGCTTTGCCTTCGGGATCAGGCAGGGAACGGGATGCCTCGTCACGCGGCAAGATGCGCTTGACCCGGCGGGCGAATTTACGACGGGGCAGCATTACCTGGCGGCCACATCCCAGACACTCTATTTTGATGTCCGCGCCGATGCGGATCACCCGCCATTCGTAGCTGCCGCAGGGGTGGGGTTTGCGCAAACGCACCAGATCGTCGAGTTGTAGTTCGGGGAGCATGGGGGAGGGGGGAATTGTGAATTGTGAATGGGGTATTGGGTAATTGGGTATTGGTAATTGGGTAATTGGGTAATTGTATCCTGAACGGAGTGAGCCTGTAGTCGAAGGATGGGGGGTGGAGATAGGGATAGAGAGGGGGGATAGGGATTGCATCCTGAGCGGAGGGCGGGGAGAGTTCGTACCGAACTCCGTCTGCTCGTAGTCGAAGGATGGTATTTGGATATTGGGGATTGGGTAACCCAATTCCTGATTCTCGAGTCTCGATTCTCAAGCCAAGCATTATATCACGCGATGGTATAATCGCTTGCCAGGAGAAAACTATGCTCGGAACTTCTTCAGCAACGTTAATTGCCCGTTTGATCGTCCTGGTGGTGGCCTTTACAGTGCATGAATTTGCACACGCCTGGACAGCGGTTCTTTTTGGCGACGAAACCCCGCGCCAGCAAGGACGCTTGACGCTCAACCCTCTCAAACATTTGGACCCAATCGGCTCGCTGGTGCTGCTGTTCAGCGGCTTTGGCTGGGCGCGGCCGGTGCAGGTCAGCCCGTGGGCGCTGCGCGGCTCGGCCATGATGTGGGTGTCGCTGGCCGGGCCGCTTTCCAACCTCCTGCTGGCCGCGTTGGGATCGTTGGTGTTCTGGCTGGGGTTTGCGGAGCCGACATTGATCCCCGGCAGTTTGCTGCCCTCGTTGGGGTATCTGGCTACCGAGTTCGTGTGGATCAATTTGATTTTGCTGTTCTTCAACCTGATCCCGCTGGCCCCGTTAGACGGTGAGAAAGTAGCGATGTATTTGCTGCCTCCAAACGGCCGTGCAACGTTGGAGCGCATCCGCCCGATCAGCCCAATGATTTTGCTGGGGGTGGTGTTTTTGGCGCCCCAGGTGCTGAGCTTGCTGGTCGGCAGGCCGGCCAGTTTTATGATGCGGTTGCTACTGCCGTAATTGGCGTTGGAAGGAGTTGCACTTCTGGCAAAAATGGTGTTGAGAAACTGGCGCTACCGCGCCGGGCAGTTCTGGTCCGCGCTTTTCACCCGCCCTCGAACCGCTGAACTGGATACCGTGCGGCAGTTGCTGACCCCCCGCCAGTTCGCGTTGTTCGAGCGTATGCAGCCCTCCGAACAAGCACACGCCATCGGGGTGATGCGAAACATTCTGGCGCGTCCGGAGCGAGCGCATCCCGATCTGTTGGTGGCCGCGTTACTGCACGATGTGGGCAAGGCGCGGTATCCCCTGCGCCTGTGGGAGCGGGTGATCATCGTGCTGGGGAGGGCGGTTTTACCGCGGCGCGCACAGGCCTGGGGTAGACGGCAGCCGCGCGGCTGGGTGCGCCCCTTCGTGGTCGCGGCCCGCCACCCGGCCTGGGGCGCGGAAATGGCTGCCGAGGCCGGGGTTTCCCCACTGGCTCGATCACTGATCCGCCGCCACCAGGATCGTGTTGATCGCGCTTCCAACAGCCTGGAGGATCGTTTGCTGGCGATTTTGCAAGCCGCGGATGACGAAAATTGAGGTGTGATATGACGGTAAAGATTACGATCATCGGCCTTGGAAAAATCGGCACGTCGGCGGGGCTGGCGCTGGCGCGGCACACCGATCAGGTGTACCGCCTGGGGCACGACATTCACCCCGAACACGCCCGCCGCGCGCAGAAAATGGCCGCCATCGACAAGGTGGTGTACAATCTGCCCGCCTCGGTGGTGGATGCAGACATCGTGCTGTTGACTCTCCCCCTCGATCAGATCAGAGAGACGCTGGAGATCATCTCGCCCGACTTGAAAGAAGGTGCGGTGGTCATGGATACCTCGCCCGTGAAGGCCGCGGTGAGCGACTGGGCGGCCACGTTTTTGCCCCCCGGCCGTTATTACGTCGGATTAACCCCGGTTTTGAACCCTCTGTACCTGCTGGGAAGCGAAGTGGGCGGAGAAGCAGGCCGGGAAGACCTGTTCCAAAATGGATTGATGGGGATCGTCGCGCCACGCGGCACTTCCTCCGCGGCCATCAAACTGGCTGCGGACCTGACCACTCTGCTGGGCGCACAGCCGCTGTTCATGGATATGGTGGAGGTGGACAGCCTGATGGCCGCGCTGCATGTGATCCCCCAATTGCTGGCCGCGGGGCTGGTCTCGGCCACGGTGGGGCAGCCGGGCTGGTTGGAAGGGCGGAAGGTGGCCGGCGCGCCCTTCGCGCAGGCGGGGACGCCGCTGGTCTCCTCCGATACCCCCGAGGCCCTCGGTAGCGCGGCGATGCTCAGCCAGGAACACGTCTTGCGCGTGCTCGACCGGGTGGTGGCCTATTTGCAATCTTTTCGAGCACACATCGCGGCGGGCGAGGAGGGGCAACTGATCGAGCAGCTCAAAACCGCGCGCAGCGACCGCGAGGCATGGTGGGAACAGCGGATGCAAGGACAATGGGAGCAGCCCGACATGGACATGGAGAAGGTCACCCGGGCGGCCAGAAGCTGGTTTTCCATCGGGCGCAGGCAGGGCGACTAAAAAGCTCCCGATTTCCCGATTTTCAGTAGATCGAAGCCTCTGTAACAGTACTTACGCAGTTGAGACCTCACAGGTCTACTACCACACGATGCAGGAAGATTTTACCCAAAATAGATTGCATCCGGGCATCTCCATGCGCT
>JALUWE010000042.1 GCA_027019845.1 Anaerolineales bacterium
TGCGTCCACCCTCCCGCTCAGGATGCAATACCCAATACCCATCCTTCGACTACGAGCGGCCTGCGTCCACCCTCCGCTCAGGATGCAATACCCAATACCCATCCTTCGACTACGAGCGGGCTTCGCCCGCCCTCCGCTCAGGATGCAATACCCTATCCCTATCCCCAATCCCTATCCTTCAACCACAGACTCGCTCCGCTCCCCTTCCGCTCAGGATGCAACACCCAATTACCCAATTACCCAATTACCCAATTACCAATTACCAATACCCAATACCCCCATATGCACCTCTCCATCGTCATCCCGGTTTATAACGAAGAAGAAAGCCTGCCTTTGCTGCACCAGGCCTTGCACGCGGCCCTCGATCCGCTCGATCACCCCTGGGAAGTGATCTTCGTGGACGACGGCAGCGCGGACCACAGCCTGGAAAAACTGCAACGTTTCGCGGCGCAAGACCCCGAACACACCCGCGTGATCGCGCTGCGCCGCAACTTCGGCCAGACCGCGGCCATCGCCGCGGGAATCGACCACGCGCAGGGCGACGTGATCGTGCTCATGGACGCGGACATGCAAAACGATCCAGCCGACATCCCCATGCTGCTCGAAAAACTCGACGAGGGCTACGACGTGGTCAGCGGCTGGCGCTACAACCGGCAGGACGAGTTCATCACCCGCACCCTGCCCTCCCGCATCGCCAACAGCCTGATCTCGCGCGTCACCGGCGTTCACCTGCACGACTACGGCTGCACCCTGAAAGCCTACCGCCGCGAAGTGCTCACCGGCTTCCGCTTGTACGGCGAAATGCACCGTTTCATCCCCGCCTACGCCGGTTCGGTGGGCGCCAAAATCATCGAAGTCCCGGTGCGCCACCACCCCCGCCGCTTCGGCAAAACCAAATACGGCCTGGAACGCACCGCCAAAGTGATCCTCGACCTGTTCACGGTCAAATTCCTGATCAGCTACGCGCACAAACCCATCTACCTGTTCGGCGGCACCGGTTTGGGGTTGATGGCCGCCAGCGGGCTGATGCTGCTCTTTTTGCTGGTGCGCCGCCTGTGGCTCAGGGTCTCGGTCTTCGACTCCCCGCTGTTCGTGGTCGGCATCATGCTGCTCATCCTGGGCTTCCAATCCATCCTGATGGGTCTGATCGCCGAATTGCTGGTGCGCACCTACCACGAATCGCAGCGCAAACCCACCTACACCGTCCGGCAGGTTTTGAACGGGGGGGACAAGAGGCAAGGAAGGAGTAAGGAGTAAGAAGTAAGGAGTAAGGAGTAAGAAGTAGGGAAAACCAGGCAACCATCCAACCCGCTATGCCCCGCGTCCCCAAAGCCACCCACATCCAGACCTTCCTGCTGCTCACCGCCCTCGCCGCGTTGCTCAGCGCCGCCCTGCTCTACCGCATCCCCCCCGACCCGGACAACATCTGGCTGCTGGGGTTATCCCCGCGGCGTTTCGGCCTGCTCTCCGGCCTGATCGCGCTCGCCCTCGGCAGCCTGAGCGCGGCCCTCTACGTGCGCAAATCCCCTCGCCCGCTCGAACGCGGGCTGGACACCCTGCTGGGGTGCGAGCGGCTCTACCCCTTGCTGTTTGGCGCCGGCGCGGGGCTGTTCCTCTCCGCGGCCTTCACCCTCAACGCCTACACCACCACCAACCGCCTGGCACAGCCCTTCCTGCGGCTGCTGACCCCCCTCTCCGTGTTGTTCGGGCTGCTCTGTGCCGCGCTGCTGGTCTTCCTCCCGCTCTGGGGCCGGCAGGCCTGGCAAACCCGGCAACACAGCGCATCCTGGCCGCGCTGGCGCCTGGCGCTGGCCGCGCTGCTCGTTCTGGCCGCGGCCTGGTTCCCGCGCGTCATCGCCCTCGACCGCTTCGTCACCCCTGACGAACCCACCTGGCTGGCCCACGCCGCCAACTTCTACCTGGCCCTGAACCGCCGCGACTTCGCGGCCACCTACCAGCTCGAACACCCCGGCGTGCTGCCCATGTGGCTGGCCGCGGCCGCCTTCCGCTGGAAATTCCCGGCCATCCTCCAAGAAATCAGCGACCCGATCGGCCCCGGCAAACTCGAGCTGCTGTTCGTCAAATACAGCTTTCGCAAAACCGACCTGCTGGCCGCGGCCCGCTACCTGATGGTCACCGCCAACGTGGCGGCCATCACCCTCACTTTCCTCTTCGCCCAACGCCTGCTCGGCCTCACCCCCGCGCTGCTCGGCGGCCTGCTGCTGGCCCTCGACCCCTTCCACGTCGCCCACACCCGCCTGCTGCAACTCGACGGCCTGCTCAGCAGCCTGATGACCCTCTCCCTGCTCGCCTACCTCAACTTCCGGCGCACCCGCCGCGTTTTCGACCTGCTGACCTCGGGCCTGATCGCGGGCCTGGCCTGGTTGACCAAGACCCCGGGCTTTTTTCTGATCCCCATCGTGGGGCTGCTGGCCCTGTGGGAGGCGGTCGCGGCTGCCCGGCGGAGTCTCCCGCTCCCGAAAAACCTGCGCCAAACCGTGCTGCCGCTCCTGCTGTGGGGCCTGGCCGCCGCGGGCCTCTTCGTGCTGCTCTTCCCCGCCATGTGGGTGCAGCCCCTCGGCACACTCGCCAAAATGTTCTCCGCCACCCTGGGCTACGCCGCGCAGGGGCACCGCGGCCCGGTCTTCTTCGCCGGAAAAGTGTTCGCCGACGGCATTATCGCCACCTCCAATCTGCGTTTCTACCCCACCACCTACCTGTGGCGCACCACCCCGGTCGTGTTGGCCGGGCTGGTACTGGCCGCGGCCAGCCTGCTGGCACGCAAAAACCCCGCCCCGCGCGACGCGTTAGCCGGGCTGGCCTTCTTCGCGCTCAGCTTCTACCTGCTGCAAAACATGGGGGCCAAAAAATTCGACCGCTACCTGCTGGCCGTCTACCCGTCCCTCGACCTGCTGGCCGGCACGGGACTGGCCTTCCTGGCCGCCATCCTCCCAAAACCCCGGCTATCCGCGGCGTTTCTCGCTGCCCTGCTCGGCTTGCAGCTTCTCCCCGTGCTACAAACCGCGCCCTACTACCTGAGCTACTACAACCCGCTGATGGGCGGCGCGGCCAAAGCCCCTCAAAGCATGATGATCGGCTGGGGCGAGGGCCTCGACCAGGCCGCCCGCTACCTGAACGCCAAACCCAACGCCGAAAAACTGAACGTGATCGCCTGGTACAACCAGGGCAGCTTCTCCTACTTCTTCAAAGGCGACAGCCAGCACATCCCCATCAACCAGCAGCCCTCCCCCAAACGCCTGCAAGAAATCATGCAAATGGACTACGCCGTCATCTACATCCACCAATGGCAGCGCCGCACCCCCGAAAACCTGCTCACCCTCCTGGAACGCCGCCAACCCGAACACACCATCTGGATCGACGGCCTGGAATACGTGCGCATCTACCGCCTGGACGGCGGACAATAGCCTGTCGCTCTCCGCTCACCGGCCACCGGATTTTTCCCGCCGCCAAAACCGCCACCGGATTTTGCCCCTCAGCTTTGCCCGGTACGCCGGGTCCTCGAAATACCGCTTCAACAGCGGGTCTTGTTGCGCGGGGGTTTCCCAGTGAGGCAGCAATTTCAGCGCGGTTTTCAGGTGAGCGAGGGCGGATTTGTGGTCTTCCGTTTTGGCGTCCAGCATCGCCAGGTAGTAGTGCGCCTTGCCGTCCTGAGGGTTGAGCGCGAGCGCGTGTTCCAGCGAGAGGCGCGCCTGCTCGAACGCTCCGAGCAGCAACTGGCACTGCCCCAACCGCGACCAGGCCTGATCGTGATCCGGCATGAACTCGACCGCGGCGCGGTAGGCCTCGGCGGCCTCCTGGTGGCGTTCGAGCTGCAAGAGCATATCGCCGATCACGAAGTGAAACGAACCGTAAGCGGGCACCAGCGCCACAGCCTTGCGGTAGGCTTCCATTGCCTCGCGCAGGCGGCCTTCGTTGCGTAGTTGGGTGCCTTTGGCGATCAGCGCGTTGGCGCGTTGTTGATAGTTTTTCATGGGTGTAGACAATTATTTAGCCAGGTCGAATTCCAAAACGCTATACCACCTGAAAAGCCCGGCCTACAGGTTTGAACTCATCGACATCCTGCCTCTCTAATTTCTGCCGGATTTGCTCAAAACGCCTGATAGTTTCCGCTGCGTACAGCCGTTCACCACACCGCAAGCACACCTCAGCGCGCACTGTAAGCGTGGCCGTATGCACCCCGCCTTTCAACAATTTCTCTACTTCCTTCTCCACCAACTCGCCGCCACAAAGGGGACATCGTTCAAATGGTTTCATTTTTTTCTCCTTGTGCGCCAGTTTATCCATCTCTCCGGGTCAGGGCGATACACGGTGACAGTACTTACGCAGCTGATGAATCCAGTACAGGTTTGTGCCATTACGAACACCTACATAAGCGCCCTGTCGGAATGACACACAACCCTTGTCATTAGTATGTTTTCGAGAGTGTGATAGGATACAAAAAAGGGGCACGGCAGGCCCCTTGTCATTAGGCTCACAAGAAGCCGTCTCAGAGTAAGGCCGCC
>JALUWE010000043.1 GCA_027019845.1 Anaerolineales bacterium
ACAGCTCCCACGTCGAAAACCCCCATTACCATCCTTCGACTTCAGGCTCACTCCGTTCGCCCTCCGCTCAGGATGCCATTCACCACTCCCACTCCCACTCCCTATCCCTATCCCTATCCCTATCCCCACTCCCTATCCCCAACCCCATCCTTCGACTACGAGCGAACGGAGTTCATCCGAACTCTGCCCGCCCTCCGCTCAGGATGCAATATCCAATTCACCATTCACAATTCCGCCTCCCATCCTTCGACTACAGGCTCGCTCCGCTCTCCTTCCGCTCAGGATGTAATTACCCAATTACCCAATTACCCAATTACCCAATCCCCAATCCCCAATCCCCAATCCCCAATCCCCAATCCCCCCCTTGCCCACCCTCACCGGCTCCGTCGAGCGCATCACCTACTACAACCCCGAAAACGGCTACAGCGTCATCCGCCTGCGGCCCGACAAACCGCGCCGCCAGGGCGTCCCCGCGCACAGCCTCAACCGCGAAGGCCTGATCACCATCGTCGGCAACCTGCCCGAACTCACCCCTGGCGAATACGTCAAATTACAGGGCCGTTTTGTCAATCACCCCAAACACGGCTACCAGTTCCAGGTTGAAATCTGCGAACAAACCCTGCCCGCCACCACCGACGCCATCCGCCGCTACCTCGGCTCCGGCCTGATCAAAGGCATCGGCCCCAAGATCGCCGAACGCATCGTCGCCCGCTTCGGCGCAGACACCCTCGACATCATCGACAACCAGCCCCAAAAACTGCGCCAGGTGCCCGACATCGGCCCCAAGCGCGCCCGCTGGATCGCCGCGGCCTGGAACGAGCAAAAACAAATCAAAGACATCATGCTCTTCCTCCACGGCCACGGCATCAGCACCAACCTGGCCCTCAAAATCTACAAAACCTACCGCCAAAACGCCCTCCAGGTGGTCAAAACCGACCCCTACCAGCTCGCCCGCGACATCCACGGCGTGGGCTTCAAAACCGCGGACAAGATCGCCCGCGCTCTCGGCCTGCCCCCCGACCACCCCTCGCGCATCGAAGCCGGGGTGGTCTACGCGCTCAACGAAATGAACAACGACGGCCACGTCTACGCGGCCCAACCCGAGCTGGTGCAGCGCGCCGCGGAACTGCTGAATGTTGACCCCGGCATGATCCCGCCCGCGATCGAACGGCTGGCGCAGGCGGAGCGCGTCCACCCCGACATCCTTCCTGAGCGGAGCAGGGACGCGCACCCCCGCGCGGTCGCCGAACCCCAGGCCGCATACGGCCCCCCGGCAGAGGCCGCCGCGGTCCACGCGGTCTACCCCACCCCCTTCTATTACGGCGAACTCGGCGTGGCCCGCCGCCTGGCCGCGCTGACCCGCGCCCTCCCCTCCCGCCTCTCGGACATCCCCCCCGCCTTCGTGCGGCTGCCGCAGGAGCTATCTCCCGAACAACAACAGGCCATCCGCACCGCCCTCACCCACCCGGTCAGCGTACTCACCGGCGGCCCCGGCACCGGCAAAACAACCACCCTCAAATCACTCATCGCTATCATCGAATCCCAATCCAAACGCTACGCCCTGTGCGCGCCCACCGGACGCGCGGCCAAACGCCTCTCCGAAGCGGTCGGACGACCGGCCTCCACCATCCACCGCCTGCTCGAATACTCCCCGGCCAAAGGCTTCGGCCACCACGAGCAAAATCCCCTGCCCATCGACCTGCTGGTGCTCGACGAAGCCTCCATGCTCGACCTGCTCCTGGCGAACAACCTGCTCAAAGCCCTCGAACCCGGCACCCACCTGCTGCTGGTCGGCGACGTGGACCAGCTGCCCTCCGTTGGCGCCGGCGACGTGCTGCGCGACGTGATCGCCTCCGGCATCGCACCCGTCACCCGGCTGACCACCATCTTCCGCCAGGCCGCGGACTCCTACATCATCTCCAACGCCCACCGCATCAATCGGGGGGAGTTCCCCATCTTTCCGGCCCCCGATCCCGAGAAGCCCCTCCCGGACTTTTACCTGTTCCCCGCCGAGGACGCGGAAACCGCCGGGAACTGGGTGGTCGAAGTGGTCACACAGCGCATCCCCAAAAAGTTCGGCTTCGACCCATTGCGGGACATTCAGGTGCTGGCCCCGATGTACCGTGGCCCAGCCGGGGTGCGCGCCCTCAACGAGCGCCTGCAAAACGCCCTCAACCCGCCCGGCGCGCTCAAACCCCAAAAGACCCTCTTCGGCCAGACCTTCCGCCCCGGCGACAAGGTAATGCAAACCCAAAACGACTACGACAAAGAAGTCTTCAACGGCGACATCGGGCTGGTAACCGTCATCGACAACCTCCACCACACCCTGACGGTGGACTTCGAGGGCCGGCCGGTGGTGTACGACTGGGTGGAATGCGACCAGATCGTGCTGGCATACGCCATCTCGGTACACAAAAGCCAGGGCGCGGAGTTCCCGGTGGTGGTCATGCCGCTGGTGACGCAGCACTACATGATGCTGCAACGCAACCTGCTCTACACCGCGGTGACGCGCGCCCAAAAGCTGTGCGTGCTGGTCGGCAGCCGCAAAGCGATCAACATCGCGGTGCGCAACAACAAAGTGGCCGAGCGCAACACCGCGCTGGACTGGCGGCTGCGCAGCGAGGGCAGCGGCGGGTTGATCACTTGATACGGTAGCCGCCCATCTCGTTGTTGAATACCCAGCCCACGACCTCGCCAACGCGCATCTCATCGAACAGGTAGGCTTCGCGGTTGACGGCGGCGGAGCCTTTGCCACGCACGCCCTGGAGGGCGCGGCGCATCCGGCGGAAGCGGTCTTGCCAGCAGGCCATGTTTTCCGGGCGCAGGTCTACCCAGCCTTTTTTCGCCCATTTATCGATGTCGCCCTCCTGAATGGGGACGGTGGTGCTGGCAGCCATCTCCGGGATGCGCATGAAGGGGCCGCGCAGCAGGGTTTTCCCGTCCGGGAGCAGGATAGCGCCGCCGGTGGAGGTAATCAGGTCGCGGATTTGGGGGTGGTCTTGCAGGTATTGGTGCAGGGTGCGGGAGACTTCCTCCGGCGAGCGGGTGGTGCGGTGGTTTTTCTTGTGTTCCAACTCCTCGGGGGTCAATTCCAGCACATTGCCCAGGGTGTGGTAATTTTCTTTCAGCAGGTGGGCTTCCCACAACAGTTTGGAAAGCTCGGGCGGCCCCAACTCGCCGAGGGCCACGCTGGGGACGCCGACTTCTTTTTCCAGGCGGCGCAGGTCTTCGATGGCCTGGCGGCGCAGGAAACCGCCGCGGTAGGTGGGGCCCATCACCGCGCTGTCGAGGGCCGGGATCACGTCTTTGCCGGTGTTGATGCCCTGGATTTCCAGTTCGACCGCGCGGGCGATCTCCTCGGGGGTGATCAGTTCCATCTGGCGCAGGGAGGTGATGGTCTCGAATTCACCTTTGGCGAACACGCCGTTTTCGCCGGTGTCGGCCACTGCCAGTTGTAGCTTGCCGTTTTTTTGGAATTCGGTTTCCGGGAGGCGGAGTTGCAATTGGTCGTGAAGCGTTTGGCGGCGGCTGCTGAAAATATAAGCCGTTTTGCCGCCGCGCTTGATGGTGCGGAAGGTGGTGTCTACCCAGCCGACCAGCGCGGCGGGTTTGACTTCTTTGACGATTGGCCCGCCGACGGTGCGCGCCATCAAAAAGAGCAGGCCGGTGTGGGCAAAGGCGATGGCGGTTTTGGACATCAGTTTGGCGCTGGGTTTGTCCTCTCCGTGGGTGTAGGGGATGTTCAGCCCCATGCCGCCGGTGCCGGTGGTGCCGATTTTGAGGTACAGGCGGGTGTTGGCTTCCCGCATGGCGCGGTTGATCATAATCACATGGCGGATCAGCTGGGGCACGTATTGGGAGATCAGCAGGGTTTCCACGGCCTGGACGAGGGTTTCCCGCGCCTGGTCTGTGCCGGGGGAGCGGGCTGCCACCGCGTCGAGGTAGTTGTCCAGGTCACGGCGGGTGATCTGGCTGGCGGTGTAGATGTCCTGGTAGCTGATGGCGGTGGCGGTGTTGATGGCGTCTACAACGACGTGGGGGCGGTGTTCCAGGATGAGTTGTACGAGTTGGGATCGCTGGTAGGCGGCTTCGATGTCGCCAAACAAATCATCGTAGAGTTGGGCGCGTCTTTCCTGGTCTTGCAGCAAATTGGCGCGGCGCATACGCTGTTGGCGGTCTGCGGTGTTGAAGTCGCTGCGCACGAACACATCGCCCCAAAATCCGACGTAGCGAACGTCGGGGTATTCTTTTTTGAGTTGGGCGATGGCCTCACGCACTTCCTGTTGGTAGAGGGAGACGATGATCATCTTTTGGGGGTCTTGATATTTGCAAATCCGGCGGGCTACCTGGAATCCAATCATTCCCCCGCCTCCGAGGATGAGGTAGGTTTTATCTGGCATGGGTGGCTCCTGAAGAAGTTGAAAGTCGAGGGTTGAAGGTCCGCTTTGTTCTTACGGCTGGATGAAGATCAGCTCCCACGTCCCCCAGATTTGCTGTCCGTTATCGGCCTGGCATTGG
>JALUWE010000044.1 GCA_027019845.1 Anaerolineales bacterium
CGCATGCTGCGGGAACGTCTGGCCGCGGGAGAATCCCCCAGCCGCCTCGCCAAACGGCTGGCGCGTGAGTCCGGCTGGCCCCGGCGGGAGGTATATGCGCTCTCGATAGAGGTTGAAAACCGGTAACTGCCCAGGCATCGTTCGTTGGCTACACAGTCCCGGCCTGCTTCAAGCGCCATCGCCTTGCTGCGAGGTGCAATCTTGATCCCCATGTCAATCTATGATAAGGTTGGGCATCCTCCTGAAAACCAGCGAGCCATTCAAAACAGATCGAAAACTTTCAACTCAAACTCTAACTCCAACCCCAGGATAACCTCTATGCCCACAAAACTCAGCCGATATTGCGAAGGGATCATGGAAGCTGTGTGGCTGGCGGCCTTGGCCGTGGTGCCGATCTTTTTCAACGTGTATTCCAGCCGTATTTTCGAGCCGGACAAACTGAGCTTGCTGCGCAGTCTGGCGCTGGTGGCGTTGGGCGCATGGGTGGTCAAGCTGCTCGATCAGGGAGCGGATCAATGGGAGCGAAAAGAGGGAGAGGCGTGGTTCAAGTCGTTGTTGCGGGTGCCGCTGATCCCTCAGGTGTTGCTGTTAGTGGGGGTGTATTTGCTGGCGACGGTGTTTTCTGTGACCCCGCGCATCAGTTTTTGGGGATCGTACCAGCGATTACAGGGCACATATACCACCCTGTCGTACATTGTGATTTTTGCCGCGCTGGCAGGCAATCTGCGCCGTAAAGAGCAGGTTGACCGGCTGATCATCACCGCCATTCTGTCCAGTCTGCCGGTCGGGTTATACGGCATTTTGCAGCGGTTTCAGATCGATCCAGTGCCCTGGGGCGGGGATGTCAGCCGCCGCATCGCGGCCAACATGGGCAATTCGATTTTTGTGGCCGCGTATTTGATCATCGCTTTTCCACTCACCCTCGGCAAAATCGTAGACTCTTTCAGCGCAATACTCAAGGAGGACGAGAACGCCGCGGCACATGTGGCACGGGGTACGATTTACGTATTCACCGCTGCGATCCAGTTGATCGCCATTTACTTGAGCGGCAGCCGCGGCCCGCTGTTGGGCTTGTTGAGCGGGTCTTTCTTTTTCTTGCTGGCGCTGTCGTTGTATTGGGGTAAACGTTGGCTGACGTGGGGGACGATTGGTAGCGCAGCCGCGGTGGGCGCGTTCTTGATCGTGTTCAGCATCCCGAACGGACCGCTGGCGAGTTTACAGAGCCGCTCGGGTTTGGGACGGCTGGGCAACGTGTTCGACGTGGATTCCGGCACTGGCCTGGTGCGCGTGTTGATCTGGAAGGGCGCGGCGCAACTGGTGGCGCCGCATGAACCGCTCAAATATCCAGACGGACGCCAGGACCGCTTCAATGTTTTGCGCCCGCTGATCGGGTATGGGCCGGAGAGCATGTATGTGGCCTACAATTCGTTTTATCCCCCTGAGTTGGCGAACATCGAGTCCCGCAATGCCTCCCCGGACCGCTCCCACAACGAAACCTGGGACTCGCTTGTGATCACCGGTTTTGTGGGGCTGTTCACTTATTTGGCGCTGTTCACTTCGATTTTTTATTACGGGTTGAAGTGGCTGGGAATGATAGCCACCTCCAAACAACGCAACCTGTTTCTAGGGTTGGTGCTTGGGGGTGGGGTTGTCAGCGCGGCCGGCTTCGTTTATTGGGGAGAAGTCGGGTTCTTTGGGGTTGGATTGCCTTTCGGGATGTTGATGGGGCTGCTGCTCTACCTGGCGCTGATATCACTCTTCGCGAAATATACCCCGCCGCAAACAGAGGGCAGCCGCTTACGCGCACTGACGCTGATGATGGTGCTGGCTGCCATCATCGGTCATTTCGTAGAAATCCACTTTGGCATCGCGATTGCGGCCACGCGGACGTACTTCTGGATTTTAAGCGGCCTGTTGCTGGCGGTAGGCTATTATCTGACCGGGCATGGTGTGTACGGGAAAATCGAAGCCAGCCACACAGAAGGCGAAAGCCGTCTGGGCGAGGAGTCTCCCCCCAGGGTGAGGCCAACCGGCAAGCGTCAAAAACGCCGCAACAGCTCAAGGGGAGGGCGGGCAAGTCGTCGCTCGCTCCCGCCATCCTGGCGGCGCTACGCCGTGATCGGGGGGATCATCACCGCTATTGTGCTGTCCACGCTGGGGTATGACTTCATCTCCAATCAGAACACTCCTTCGACCATCCAAATCGTGTGGAAATCGTTCACCACCTTGCCCAATCGCGATTTTCAGACCTCCTATGGTGTGCTTTCCATGCTGGTCACGCTGTGGCTGGCAGCAGGGGTGCTCTTCACCGCGGAAAATCCCGAAACCCGCCGGGAAACCTGGCTGCCCGCCTTGGGCACCACCCTGGGGATTTCGGCTGTCATCAGCCTGTTCTTCTGGCTGTTTCACGCTGGGGGGTTGGTCACACTGCTGCGTGTTGCAGGCAACCAGGACATCGACGGCCTGACCCGGATTCTTACGCAAGCTGACATCTTGGAAGGATTTCTGACCCGATACTACGTCTTCTTGTTTCTCCTGCTTCTGGCATTGGCGTGGTTCTTGCCGTTGGAGTGGCCCGCTAAAGGGGCCAGAAAGCCGAACTTAAGCCTGGTTGCTGCGCCTGTGGCCTTGCTCATAGTGCTCTCGCTGGCGAACTTCACCAACTTACGCATCATTCACGCGGATACCGCTTTCAAAATGGCCGAGCCATTTGGACGCGGCAACCAGCCGGACCAATGGCGAGTGGCTATCGAATTGTATAAACGTGCCCAGGAATACGATCCCGCACAGGATCATTATTACCTTTTCCTGGGAAGAGGCTATCTGGAGCTTGCCCGCTTGTTATACCCCCAGAATCCACAGGAGGGCGAGCAATTGCTGCGGGAGGCGCGGGACGTTCTGGAAAGGGCACAAAAGATCAACCCGCTTAACACCGATCACACGGCGAATCTGGCGCGTCTGCACCGTTTCTGGGCCTCGCTGGTCTCCGACCCGCAACGGCGCTCGAAACTGGCGCAAAAGGCCTCGGACTATTACGCCAGGGCAGTGGAACTCAGCCCGAACAATGTGGTGCTCTGGAATGAGTGGGCTGTCCTGCACCTCAACCAGCTCAACCAACCCGAAAAGGCGCTCGAAATTCTGAACCGGTCTGTGGAAATAGACCCTTTCTTTCACAACACTTATGCCATCCTGGCCGAATACTACACAGCCTTCGGGGCGAAATCAGAAGATAAAGCCGAAAAAGAGCGCGCGCTGGAGCAGGCGGCTGGCTACTATCAAGAAGCTATTGCACGGGTCAAAAAGAAGCGCGAGTCGGGCACCAAATTCAACTATACGATGGCCTTGGGGTCTGTCTACGGTGAACTGCAAGATTATGAGAACGCCATTGCCACCTACCAGCAGGCGCTGGAAATCGCCAGGCCCAAACAGGTCTGGCAGGTGGAGGAGGCACTGGCGCGCGTTTATGCCCTGGCCGGAGATAAAGCCAGCGCGCTGGTGCATGCCAATATTGCGTTAGCGAACGCTCCCGAAAATCAGAAACCGCGTGTGCAAGAGCTGATCAACTTCTTGCAACAACAAAACCCTTGAACCATTTTCCTGCTGAGACAACATGCCCCTGCTCGCATTTGGCGTCTCGCTGACAACGAGCCTGCTGCTCGTCCCGCTCGTTCGCCGCCTGAGTTTTCGGCTCGGAAAGGTTGCCCAACCCCGCCAGGACCGCTGGCACAAGAAACCCACCCCGGTATTGGGGGGGGTGGGGATGTTTCTGGCCTTCCTGGGCGGGCTGTTTTTCGCACAAGGCGGTCTGGAAATTCCCTGGGGGCTGCTGGCCGGTGCGGCCATCATGTTCGCGGTAGGCCTGTATGACGACCTCAGGCCGCTGACGCCGCCCGCGAAAATGGTGGGACAGATTAGCGCCGCGGCTGTGGTGGTGTTTTCCGGCTATACCACCGGCTTCTTTTCCGCCGCGTTGCTCAACATCCTGATTACGGTCGTCTGGCTGGTGGGTATCACCAACGCTATCAACCTGCTCGACAACATGGACGGGCTGGCTGGCGGGATTTCGTTCATCGCCGCCAGCATCATTAGCTTCTTCTTCTGGCAAACGCCGGGGGAGGGCCTGCTCGTCTTCTCACTCTCTCTGGCGGGGGCCATCCTGGGGTTCCTGGTGTTCAACTTTCCTCCAGCCTCGATTTTCATGGGGGACAGCGGCAGCCTGTTTCTGGGGTTCACGCTGGCCGCGCTGGCCATTGCGCGCAAGCCGCAGGCCTCCAACGTGTTCGCGGTGATGAGCGTCCCCACCCTCATCTTTCTATTGCCGATCCTGGATACCGCGCTGGTCACATTTACGCGCCTGCTGCGCGGCCAGTCCCCGGTTCAGGGGGGGCGGGACCACACCTCCCACCGTCTGGTCGCGTTCGGGCTTTCGGAGCGTCAGGCCGTGCTGGTGCTGTACGCCATCGCGCTGGCCTCCGGCGTGGTGGGTGCGGTGCTCGAATCACTGGACTACAGCCTGGGTTTGGTGCTGATTCCAGTGATCGTGCTTTCCTTTGCGCTGCTGGCCGCCTATCTGGGCCGCCTGAAAATCATCGAAACATCCCACACCCAGGAGTTTACCGCGCCCAAACCCCTGACCACCATCATGCTGGAATTAACCTACAAACGCAGGGTGTTGGAAATCGTGCTGGATTTTTTCGTGATCAGCATCGCTTACTACCTGGCGTTTTGGGTCCGATTTGGCTTCTCGCTCAACGCGGCCAACACCGAGCTTCTGTTGCGCTCGCTGCCGGTGGTGGTGGGCAGCGCATATCTGTCATTTTTCGTGCTGGGAGTGTATCGAGGCGTGTGGCGATACCTTGGGATCACCGATCTGGTGCGTTTTGGGATCGCGGCGCTGAGCAGCGCGGCGCTTAGCGGGGTGGTCCAAGGGGTGTATTTGCCCCAAGCCCTTTCGTTGGGCACATTGTTTTTGTTCACCATCTTTCTGCTGCTGGGGCTGGCAGCCTCACGCTCCTCTTTCCGTCTGTTCGACCAAATTTTCGGAGGGGCTACCCACACCAGAGGGGAGGAAGCGCGCGTATTGCTGGTGGGGGCAGGTGATGTCGGTGAAATGGCCCTGCGCTGGATCCGGCAAAACCCCGGGTTGGGATACCACCCGATTGGCATTGTAGACCCGGACCCGTTCAAGTGGGGCCGGCGGATTCACGGCGTCGAAGTGTTGGGCAGCCCAGAGCAATTGGAATCCATTCTGGCAGAAAAAGCGGTGGAGGGGGTGATTCTCTCCGCTGCTTTTTCCGGCAACGACGAAATCGCCGAAAAAACGCTGGCCGTCTGTCACGAACAAGGAGTCTGGGTGCGCCGGATGCGTTTCGAGTTCGAGTTGGTGTCTTGAGCTTAGCGGCCTCTTCTCTGTCCGCCCGTCGAGATTTTACGCAGAATTCACTTCCACGACCAAAATGCCAGCCAGCCATCCGCGATGGGGCGCGGCTCCAGATTCCCGGATGCTGCCAGCACCACGATAGCGGCGGATTCCCGGTTGATCAACACTGGCACAACGATGTTTTCGCTGTCGGGAGACCAGATGGTGGCCGAACGCTGGTACTGGTCGAAGACTTGCAAAACTTCCAGAAATTGCGGCGTGGGGATGAAAAAGAGCAAATTCTTCGTCTTTTTGGTTTTGGTATCCAGCACGAACAAACCCACCGCGGGGGTAGCGTTGCCCTGGGAGCCGTTTTCGGTTTCCTCCTGGGTCAATTCCAGGGTGAAATAAGCGATCTTGCGGCTATCAGGAGACCAAAAATAGGCCCAAACAAAACTGGTGTCGGTGGTGACGATGCGTTCCGCCGTCTCCGGTTTGTAAACCGTCAGGCGTCCCAACACACCCCGCGTGCGGCCCTGGCTGGTAATATAGGCGACATATTTGCCGTCGGGCGACCAGCTAAAGGCTACCGAACTGTCCAGCGTGGTCAACTTCTGGCGAATCTGGCCTTGCAAGTTGGTGAGCGCCAGCACGTTGTTGCCCTGCACGTCCTGGACGGCCACCATCAACTGGTTGCCGTCCGGCGACCAGGCCGGCGCCTGGAAATAAGCCGGGGGTAGCTCGATTTCCCGCTCGAATTCGCTGCCGGGGGAAATGAGCGACAGCCGGGCTTCCTCGCTCTCCGCGGCTGCGCCGCCAATGTGCGCCAGTAGACGCGTCCCCTGCGGTTCCCAGGCCCAATAGTAGGGCCGCCCCTCGCTCAAAACCTGCGCGCTCCCCCTCCCGTTGGCCGGCACCATTTGCAAGCTCAAACCCTGCGTGGTCAGGTTGTTGGCCAGAAAGCTGATGTGCTGGCTGTCCGGCGTCCAGTACAGATAAATGGGAATATCTTGATCGCTGGAAAAAAGCTCCACCCGCTCGCTGCCATCCGCCGGGGAAACGAAAATCGACACTTTTTCCGGCGTAAGTCCCACAAAAGCGATCTTTTCACTATCCGGTGACCAGGCAAAACGCGCATATTGGCGAAACGTCTGGCTGTTGATGTCCAGGTCCGCATCGGTGGTGATGGCTATCTGATTGCCGCCCGCCTGATCAATGGCGTAGAGATTGCCATCTGAACCCAGATACAGAATTTGCCCCGATTTACGTTCCAATAACCGTAGCAAGGGGCTTTCGGGCATCTGAACGCTATCGGGCAGCCCTCCGCCACAGGCAGCCAGCAATATCGAAAAACTCAACAACCAAAACCCACCCCTTCGCATTGTTCCTGTAACGAGTTCTCTCATCGATGTATCGCCTCTCAGCATCCTTTTCAATATTCGATTTTAGCACACTGGATGGCAATGGGAATCCCCCATAGGCAAACCTTAATCAACTGCTCAGGTAGAAAAACAAATGGGGCCTGCGACATTTTGTTGCCGCAGGCCCCACACCACCCAAGGAGGTATCATGTACAATCATTATACCTGATCCAGAAAGAAAATCAATTCTTCTTTCCAAATTCACCCTCACCGGAACCCCTCTGCTCTTTCGGACGTCATCAATCCATCCTTAACTCTGATACAATATACCCCTCGATACTGGTGCTGCTATGACAACCATCGCTTCCTCCCCCGCTTCGACCCCGCGCCTGATTCTGCCGCGCGCGCTGCTGTCGCTGTTTGGCGGCGTGTTGCTCGCCGCGCTGGCAATTGCCTCCTTCGCCCTGGGCTATCAATACCGTTACTACGGACGCATCTACCCCGGAGTCTCGGTGGCAGGCATCCCCCTTGCCGGTTTGACTCCCGACCAGGCCGCGGCATATCTCTGGGAAACGATCACCTACCCTGACCAGGGACGCATCGTGTTCCAGGACGGGAACACGGTCTGGGTCGCCACCCCTGCGGAGTTAGGGATGGTGCTGGATGCGAATGCCAGCGTGCAAGCCGCCTACCAACTGGGCCGGGAGGGCGGCCTTCTGCGCCGCTTTACCGCCCAGTTCGCGGCCACCTACATGGGAGTGGACCTGCCGCCCCAATTCGTATACGACGAAAACGCGGCCCAGGCTTATTTGCGCAACCTGGCCGAAACCATCGACCGCCCGGTCATCGAAGCGGCCATCGGCGTCAACGGCATCGAAGTGCAAATGAACCCCGGTCAGGTAGGCCGCAGCTTGAATGTGGAGGCCACTTTGACCGCCCTGCGCGACCAACTGCAAACCCTGACCGACGGCGTGGTCCCGCTGGTGGTCGAGGAAACTCCGCCGGTGATCTTCGACGCCAGCCAACAGGCCGAACTGGCCCAAAGAATTCTCGACGCGCCCCTGGTGATCCGTGACCCGGACGCGCCCGCGGACGCACCGGTCGAGTGGGTGATCGAACCCCAAACCCTGGCCGGGATGCTGACAATCGAACGGGTGCCCGGCCCCGAGGGCGGCGAAATTTACCAGGTGGGTATCGACACTGCCAGACTGGCCGCCTTCCTGGAGAGCATCGCCCCCGGGCTGGAGCGCACCCCCGAAAACGCGCGCTTCGTCTTCAACGACGAGACCCGCGAGCTGGAGGTCATCGCGCCTGGCGTCACCGGCCGCAGCCTGCTGATCGCCGAAAGCGTGGCAGCCATCAACCAAAACCTGATCGCCGGTGAACACACCATCGACCTGGTTTTCGACTACATCCTGCCCGACGCGCCCGACACCGCCACCGCCGCGGACCTGGGCATCACCGAACTGGTCAGCGAGCAGACATCGTACTTCTACGGCTCCAGCGCGCCGCGCATCCAAAATATCCAGGTGGCCGCCTCCCGCTTCCACGGTGTGCTCGTCCCCCCCGGCGCCACCCTCTCGATGGCCGAAATTCTGGGCGATGTCAGCCTGGACAACGGCTTCGCCGAAGCCCTGATCATCTTCGGCGACCGCACCATCAAAGGCGTCGGCGGCGGCGTGTGCCAGGTCTCCACCACCCTGTTTCGCACCGTGTTCTTCGGCGGCTACCAGATCGACGAGCGTTACCAGCACGCCTACCGCGTCTACTATTACGAGCTGACCGCCAGCGGCAGCCAGGACACCAATCTGGCCGGACTGGACGCCACCGTCTACGTCCCCCTGGTGGACTTCAAATTCACCAACGACTCCCCCTACTGGCTGCTGATGGAAACCTACGTGGACGTGCCCGGTCGCAGCCTGACCTGGAAATTCTACTCCACCTCCGATGGCCGCCAGGTCGAATGGAGCACCACCGGCCTGCAAAACAAAGTGCCGCCCCCCGAACCGCTGTACGTCGAAAACCCCGACCTGGCCAAAGGCGAAATCCGACAGGTGGACTGGGCCGTGGAGGGGGCAGTGGTAACGGTTGAACGCACCGTCACCCGCGAGGGCGAAGTCATCCACCACGACACATTCACCACCAACTACCGTCCCTGGCGCGCGGTGTACGAATACGGCCCCGGCACCAAGCTGCCAAAGGGGGCCAACACGGGTGAAGGATAAAGCCGCAACCGGGTTTCTCATCAAGAAGCCCGGTTTCTTTTTTTGTGGGTATAATTTCATTCACCCGACGAGGCTATGCCGGTTGCCCTGGAGTTGAACTTCCCGGCAAGTGGATGAACACCAGGAGAACATCTCAATGTCCAACACCCAATCCCCTCCGATCAATCCCGACCTGCTCGAAATTCTGCGCTGCCCGGTGGCCGTGCATTACACCGACAAGGGCGACGACCCCGGCCGGCTGGAACTGGTCCACGGCTGCTGGCTGGTGTGCGCAGATTCGGGCTACAAATACCCAATCTGCGATGGCATCCCCATCATGCTCATCGAAGAAGGGGAGAAGTGGAAAGACGTCGCAGTGGAAGATTTACCCGTTCCACCACCCTGCCCCTGATGCCCGGCCTGTCAGAGCTTTTGGCGCAACTTACCGGCGGCGATGACGAGCAGGCGGAAAAAGCGGCTGAGCGGATCGCCTCTTTCGGGGAACAGGCCATCCCTCTCCTCAGCGGCCTGCTGGACAGCCCGCAGCCGGACACCCGCTGGTGGGCGGTGCGCGCCCTGGCCGCGCTCCACGCCGACCACCGCGGCATTACAGACGCGTTGTTGCGCGCATTTCACGACCCGGAGGTCGAGGTGCGCCAGGCCGCGGCCCTGGGGCTGTGCCGCCACCCCACCCCAGCAGCCATCCCGGACCTGATCGCCGCGCTGGAGGACGAAGACCGAATGCTGGCGCGGCTGGCCCGGCAGGCGTTGGTCGCGCTGGGGGAAAAGAGCGTGCCCGCGCTGCTGGAAACGCTGGAAAACGGCTCTCCCGCGGCCCGGCTGGAGGCCGCCAGAGCGTTGGCAGCCATTCAGGACCCGCGCGCGGTGGCCGCGTTCTTCCGCGCCATCCGTGACGGCGACTCCGCGCTGGTCGAGTATTGGGCTGACGAAGGGCTGGAGCGCATGGGGATCGGCATGGCGTTTTTCAAACCCGGATAGAGCTGTCGGGTCTTCGCGGCCTCACAGTTTTCCGAGGGCCTGATCCAGGTCTGCGAGAATGTCTTCGATGTTCTCGATCCCCACAGAGAGCCGCACCAATCCATCTGAAATCCCCATCTTTTGGCGGTCTTCCGGGGTGCAGACCGCGTGGCTCATGGAGGCGGGGTGCGCTACCAGCGTGTCCACGTTGCCCAGGCTGGGTACCAGGGTGGCGAGCTGGAGGTTGTCGATCACCGCGAGCGCGTTGGGATAGCCGCCCTCCACCTCGAAAGACAACATACCCCCAAAATCGTACATTTGCGCCGCAGCCAGTTCGTGGCCGGGGTGGTTTTTCAGGCCTGGATAGTTGACGCGGCGCACTTTGGGGTGCTTTTCCAGGAATTGCGCGGCGGCCAGCGCGTTTTCACAGTGGCGCTTCATGCGCAGTTCAAAGGTCTTCAGCCCCAGATTGGTCAGCCAGGCGTCGAACGGGCTGGCGACCGCGCCGATGGTGTGCTGCACCAGCCGGAGCCGCTCTTCCATGAACTCCCGATGCGTGCTGACCACCGCGCCGCCAATGATCACGCCGTGCCCGGCCAGGTATTTGGTGGTGGAATGCACCACCACGTCTGCGCCCAGGCTGAGGGGCCGCTGGCAGTAGGGGGTGGCGAAGGTGTTGTCCACCATCAGCCAGGCGCCGTGCGCGTGGGCGGTCTCGGCCACGGCCCGCAGGTCCACGATCTGGAGGGTGGGGTTGATGGGGGTCTCGGCGTACACCAGCCGGGCGCGGGGGTGTGCGCGGAAGGCCGCCTGCCACCCGTTCGGGGTGAGGTCGTCTACCCAGACCACGTGGATGCCGTAATCGGGCAGCACACCGGTCAGCAGCCGGTACGTGCCGCCGTACAGGGCGCGCTGCGCCAGCAAGGTGTCTCCGCTGCGCAGGCGGGCCAGCATCACCGCGGAAACCGCGGCCATGCCAGAGGCGAACAGGTTTCCGGCCACCACCTGATCCGGGGCGAGGCCGGGAGTGTCGCGCAGCAGATCGAGGGCTTCCAGGATGGCGATCTTGTGCGCGGCCTGATCCTGGTTGGGGTTGGCGGAGCGGGTGTACACGTACCCGGGCCGCTGGCCCTCGAAAACCGACAGCATGGCCTGCATGTCCGCCGCGCTGAAGGTGGAGGTCTGGTAAATGGGGGCGACGTGGGCGTGGAGGGGGTGTTCTCCCTCGGTGGCGTGGTTGGCGATGGTGCCGATACCGTGGCGGGGTGAGAAGCGGGTCATGGGGGCCTCCATTGGCGTTTGAGTTCAAGTTTGAGTTGAAAGTTCAAGTTGGAAAGCGGGCTTTGTGTGGTGGTCGCTTAGCCTGCTGCTTCGCTCGTTCTCCCTTCCTACTTCTTACTTCTTACTTCCTACTCCCTACTTCTTACTCCTTACTCCTTGCAACGCAGCACGTTCCCAGGCGGCCAGGATGTCCCGAACGGCTGGCATGGTGACAAAAAACGAGTGCCGCAAGCTGTCCTCTTCGATGGCTTCGGCTCGTTCTTGGAGCAGGCGATAGGCCTGGGAGAGGATGTCTTCGGCTTGCGGGTCCAGGCAGGCGTGCAAAACCTGGTAGCAGGACCAGTAGACCTGAAATGGCATCAGCCAGCCGCCAAACACGCCCACCTGCGCGAGGTGCTCGGACACTTTCCTGGCATACGAACAGGCGTCTGCGACCTCTCCCTGCTTATGGAGCACACTGGCGATAGCGGCGGTTGGCTCCAGCGCGTGTGCCGGCTGGAGGGTGTTTTCTCGAACGGTCTGGCTTTTTCGATAGGCGTCCAAAGCGGGCTGAAGTTGCTCTTGCCGTTCATGCACGTAACCCAAAAGGAGGTGAATATAGGCCTCCAGGTTACGGTCTTGCAGGGCGCGGGCAAGTTCCAAAGCTTGCTGGCAATATGCCACGGATTTTTCGTCCCGCTGGCGCAAATAATCCAACACCCCGGCATGGAAAAGCCCCCACATTTCGGAGTGCGGGTCCTGGATGCTGCGCGCGATGTGCAGGCTGCGGGAAATTGCCTGGCTGGCCTCGGTGAGTTTTCCCTGTAGATAGGCCGCTTTGCCAAACAAAATGTACATCTGGCTTTCCAGGTGGCGGTCATGGATGGATTTGGCTATCGGGATGGCCTCGGTAAGGACGACGCGTGCCTGCGCATACCGGCCTGATTCAATCAGCGAACGGCCGATGTTGTACTGCACACTGGCGAGCAATTGCCGGTCTCCACTGGCCTTCGCCAGCGGCAGGGCCTGTTCAAAATGCTCCTGGGCCTGATCGTATTTTCCAAGATAACTGACGATGGTGCCGAGATCATTGAGCATTTTCCCCTGCTGGTACAGGTCCCCCAACTCCCGGGCAAAGGCCAACGCCTGGCGGATATACCCCTCGGCATCGGCATAGGCCCCCTGATCGTACAGCAACATCCCCATACTGCTGATCGTCTGGCTTTCTCCCCAGCGGTCGCCCAAATCCTGGAAAAGGAAGAGCGCCTGCTGAAAATATTCCCGAGCCTGGTTGTAATGCCCTAAACTCGCACGGACTATGCCCAACCCTTGCAGGCTTTCCGCCTCGAGGGATGGCAGATGATGTTTTTGTGCCAGGTTGAAGGCGCGGCGGAAACGTTTCTCGCTCTCCTGGAGATCATTTTGCTGCCAGCGGAGCCAACCCCATTCCAGGAAACCGGCCACCTGGGCCGTTTTCTCCCCCATCAAGGAGGCAAAATCAATGGCGGTCTGCACGTTTTCCTCCGCCTGTTCATATTGGGAGATGCGGCGCAAAAAACTTGCCCGCGCGATCAATAGCCATAAAAAAACAGGGTGCAAATCCTCGGGAGGGAGGGATAGACGACCGGTTTCGTTCCTGTGCGCGTCCAAAACGCTGCCGAAAACGGATTCGCCTTCCTTCAAGGAGCCAGTCATCAGGTAAAAGCGGGACAAGGCAGCCATTGCGTCGAGCATCAAATCATAAGCACGATGATTGCTGGCCCAATCCCAGGCCTGCTGAATATTGCCAATTTCTTCGCGTAATTGCACCAGCGCGGCTTTCGGGTTGGCGCCAAAAAGATCGTCTTGGGTTTCTTTCAATAGGTTGAGGTAGTAGGCGCTGTGCCGCTGATATATTGTGGCTTTGAGGGTGTTTTCCAGATGGCCTGCGCTCGATTCCAGAAGGCTGTGGTAGGCCGCTTCGTCCAGCTTTTCCTGGGCAAATTGTCGCACAGTATTGTGCATTTCATAGCGTCCCGCCTTTGAATGGCGCACGAGCGACTGTTCGACCAGCGATTCCAATAACGCGCTGTGGTCCCGCAACACAGCCCGCCCGGCCTCTTCGCTAAACCCCCCTTGAAAAATGGAAGCCATCATCAACGCCTGCTGCTCGGCCGTGGAGAGCAATTGCCAGGAGCCCTCGAACACGGCGCGCAGACTACGCTGCCGGACCGGGACATCCTGACGGTTGGTGGCCAGAAAATCGAGGTTGTTTTTGATCTCGCTGGCGATCTTGCTCAGCGGTTTGTAGCCTGCCCAAACCGCAGCAAGCTCGATGCCGAGCGGCAAACCCTGAACTAGGTGACAGATGTGCAAAATTTGAGAGATATTGTCCGGCGTGAGCGTGAACCCCTGGGGACTGCGATTGGCTCGTTCC
Source organism: Anaerolineales bacterium (assembly GCA_027019845.1). Taxonomy (GTDB): domain Bacteria; phylum Chloroflexota; class Anaerolineae; order Anaerolineales; family JABWBV01; genus JALUWE01. The sequence continues at coordinate 13,579 of JALUWE010000044.1, forward strand.
ACGAACAATTTCACCGCGCTGGCCTGGGAGGCCATCGGATCGGTTGCCTGCTCCGGTACGGTCAGGCCATGCAGGCGCAGAGCAAATTCATTCTGAAATTTGAGTGCGCTGCGGGAGGTGATCAACAGCGACACATGGGGCGCCTTGTTCAGGAGGTCGTTGATCAGCGCTGTCCCGGCCATCAAATGTTCGATATTGTCGAGCACCAAGAGCATCTCTTTGTCTTGTAGATGGGCCAGGATTCGTTCTTTGGGGTCAGCCTGTCCAACGATGGGAAAGTTCAGCGCGTCGGCGATGTGTGCGGCGATCAACCTTTGTGTTTCGAGCGGGTCCTCCGGGGCCTCCACTTCCGCCAGATTGACGAACCAGACGCCGTCTTTGAAACTGCCCAACAGGGCCTGAGCGACCACCAGCGCCAGACGGGTTTTGCCCACCCCACCTGGGCCAACCAGCGTAGTCAGCCGGTTGTTGGGCACCACCAGACGTTCGAGCAACACATCGATCTCGCGTTCCCGGCCAAAAAAAGGCGTCCCCTGAACGGGCAAGTTGTTGGGGAACAACGACGGGCTGGATTGCAACAGTATCCCCGGTTTTTGGAAATACAGCTCGCCTGTCACGCCTTTTTTGCGCGGCGCGGCGCGAATTTCTTCGTAGAGGGCGGTCGTCTCCTCCATGGGGAGAACACCCAGCTCTTCCTGCAGGATGACCCGTAAAGCCTGGTACTGCGCCAACGCCGCGCTGCGCTGCCCGCTGGCAAACAACGCCCGCATCAATTGCTGGTGCGCTTCCTCGCGCCAGGGTTCCAGGATGATCTGCTGCCGGGCGTAATGCTCGGCCTCTGTGTATTCCCCGCGTTGCTGGTGGTAGGAGGCCAGCGCGTACAAAACGCTGATCCCCATCCGGTGAAATCGCTCGCGCACGATGCGCTGCCATTCTTCGAAAGGGTAACTATCGATGTACAGATCGGCCAGGAATGGCCCCCGGTACAACTCCGCCGCCTTCCTGAGCCGGGAAATACACCACGGGCAGCCGTTCAACGACCGGTGGGGATGTCTCTTGACCTGATCGACCAGGCTTTGCAGTGCGCGAGTATCGCACCAGAAATCGCTGTTCGGGTTGAACTGGATTGTGCCGCGGGTAACTAACAAAAAGGGGTGCGCAGTGTGTTTGTCGGAAAGAGCTTTACGCAGCCGGTTGAGCGCGGATCGCAGGTTGCCGAGGGCATCTTCTTTGGATTGCCGATTCCAGAGCAAAGTGGCCAACGCCTCACGCTGGTGCGGGCGTTCCGCATTCAAGGCCAGATAAGCCAGCAAGGCGCGAGCGGTATCTGCGTCGAATTGTGTTATTGGGTAATCGTTTATGGTGACCTGGAAAGAACCAAGCAGTCGAATTCGGATGTGTTTCATGGAGCGGATCAACCAGCGCTAAGGCAACCTCACGTTACGCGTGCGACCTACGGGTGAGCCTGTCACGGTATGGTCACGGTAGATTGTGATAATAACACAAAAGAGAACTGTTATATGGGAAAAACCTATGACGACACATTCTAAAAACGAAGTCTCCACCCAATATTATGGCTTTCTTCTTCGTATCTGGCGCCCTAATGGTCAAGCACAGTGGCGTGTGATGGTTGAATCCATCGAGACGAATATCCGTAAGGGGTTTTCGAGTATTGACGAAGCCTTCCTGTTCATCCGCGAGCAAACATCGGCGGACTTATCTCTTTCGGACTACCTGCAAGAAGAGTAAGGTCAACAAAACGGTTGCTTGCCGGAGGGGGCCGGCTCAACACGAAAAAATTCAAAACCTGTTTCCAAATGGGAAAACCACCGCGGAGGAGGGCGCGCAGCTCTTGAGCGCGCTCAGCAGCAGCACGAAGAAGAGCCGCCGCGCAGCCACCCGTGGCCGTGGCGGCCCGCGCTGGCTGCGCGTGCGTGTTACGGATATGTCATCTGGCAAATCCAGAGTGAACGTCAACCTGCCGCTCAGTCTGCTCGAGGCGGGGCTGAAGATTGCCGGGCATTTTGCCGAGGATATCGAAACCGACGACATCATGAACGCCATCTACGATGCCATCGAAGAAGACATGATCGGCAAAATCATCGACGTGGTGGATGGGGAGGACGGCGAACACGTCGAGATTTTCATCGGCTGAGAATGCTGACCATCGCGTTGACGCGGGCCGAGTCGCCCCCTGCCGGCCGCTTATCTCCAGCCGGTTACACACAGCAAACACAAACCACCAGCCAACTACATATCGCGCTCCAGCACAGGATTGCAGCCGACGAGCATGTCGCAGGTCGAGGCCATGCGTCCCCCTTCCGCGGCGCAGCGGGTTTCGATGGCCGCGGTGATGGCGTCCCGGGCGCGCTGCCAGTCCTCGGCGGAGGCACCCGGCCAGCCGTACACCAGTGTGGCGAGCGAGTCGTCCGGGTGCAGGCCGCCGTGTACGCCTTTGATCTCCTTGCCGAAGTAGTAGCCTTCTGCGTAGTTGCTGATCAGGATCAGGTCTCCGCTGAACATGCCGGTGTGGTTGTTCAAGCGGTGGACCGGATCAACGTAGAGACCCTCCTCCTGCGCGGAGAACCACGCCTCGAGGGGCACCACCTCCCCCGCCGGGGTCAGGGCTGCGTACTCGGCCTCCCAGCCGTCGCGTTCCACGTTGCGCACCAGCACGCCGGACAGCGCGCCGCGCAGCTCTTCCGCGTATTTACCGCTTTGGTGGGCCTCCCAGAAAGCGCGCGCCACGGGCAGCACATCTCGCTCGAAGGGGGGCGGGTCAGCCCAGCGGCCGTCGCGTTTTTGCAGGTAGACGTAGGCCAGGCCGCCGTTGAGGGCCATGACCGCGTCGCAGTGGGGGTCCTCGCCGGGGAAGTCGTGTACGTCCAGGCCGAGGGCGTTGAACAGGTGTCCCATCTCTTTGTCGAAGGGGAAGCCGATGCGCAGGGAGTGTTGGTCGTCGGGGATGACGTCGATCTGGCCGTGGTCGGAGAAGATGGCGGTGAAGTAATCGGGGGTGGAGGCCGGGGGGAATTGGGAGTGGATGGCCTGGATCAGTTCGCCGATCATGGGGTCGATGTGTTCCACCAGATAGGGCATCTGGCCGCGTGCCGGGCCATGGTGGTGGGACTCGTGGTCGAGTCCCATGAAGTACATGGTGAGCACGTCGGGCAGGCCGTTCTGGCGGATGTGCGAGAGCACTTGATCGAGCACCCGGCGGTCGTATTCCGCGGACTCCATGCCGAACAGGTTGCCGCCTTTGGTGAAGCGCGCCAGGTTGGCCAGGGAGGGTTTGAGCCATACATTTGCCCCGCGGGCGTACATGTTACCGGCCACCAGGCTGGTTTTGCCGCGTTCGGCCATTTTTTCGTAAAAAGTTGGCGCCATCAAACGAAAGGCGGCCAACCCGTCGGTGAAGACGCGCACCGCGTCGTCTACGGCCAGGGTGTCTCCTACGTCGAAGGCGAAGTGCCGCGGCACGCCGTCGTTATAGGTGCCGAAGCGGTCGAAGAACTGGTTGCCGGGGATGCCGTGTTGGCGGGGGTGCGCGGCGGTGAACAGGCAAGCCTGGGAGCAGAAGGTGATGCTGGGGGCGGGCGCGACGACGGGGACCTGCACCCCGCGCGGCATGTCTGCGCCCCCCAACAGGCGGGCGATGTTGGGCAGCTTTCCGGCCTCCAGCGCGGCGCGGAACACGTCCGGGCGCAGGCCGTCAATATCGATCAGCAAAACGTGGGAAGGAGGCATGGGAAGAGGAGGATAGGGATAGGGAGGGGGGGATAGGGATTGGGATTGGGTATTGGATATTGGATATTGGATATTGGGTATTGCATCCTGAGCGGAAGGGGAGCGGAGCGAGCCTGAAGTCGAAGGATGGATGGTGGAGATGGGGATAGGGATAGGGATAGGGATAGGGATAGGGAGGGGGGGATAGGGATAGGGATTTTCAACCTGCAACCGGTCTTCCATTCCCTGTCCTCGGTCTTCTGTCTTCGGCCCTCGGTCTTCTGTCCCCCGTCTTCTTACACCCCAACCAGCATGGCGCGGGCCGGTGCGCCGTCGGAGCCAGCGATTTTGAGCGGCAGGCAGTAGAAGGTGTAGCGCCCCTGCGCGACCTCCGACAGGTCGAGGCCCTCGACAATGACCACTCCGGCTTTCAGCAGCACCTCGTGGGTGGGCGCCACGTCGTCGAAGGGGGCCACGGAGAGATAGTCCACACCGACCAGTTTTACGCCCCGTTTGACCAGGTAAGCGGCTGCATCCGGGGTCAGGGCGACGTAATTTTCAATGAAATCGGTAGCGCCTTTGGCCCATTGCCTGGAATTACGGGTTTTGAAGAGCACCCGCCGGGTGCGGGGGGGGATGTCTGCGTTCTGCAGGGTTTCGGTGGTGATCCGCTCGGCGCGCGGCAGATCGACCACGTAGGCGCGGCCGATCAGGGTTTTCAGGGGCAGGTTTTCGACGGTATCCCCATCGGGGATAAAGTGGAAGGGGGCGTCCACGTGGGTGCCGGTGTGGGCGCTGAGGGACAGGTGCGTCAGGTTGCAGACGTCCCCCTGTTCCATTTTGAGATTGCGTTCGACTTTCACCGTGGGATCCCCGGGCCAGGTGGGAAGGGCAGGCGAGATGGTCAGAGTTACGTCGTATACGCGCATTCGCAGAGCCTCCGCGGGCTGTACCGCATTGGGTTTCAGTATATATGAGGCTGCCAAAATGCGCAAATGAGTTCGAGTTTGGAGTTTGCCTGCTGGTGAGTTTGCTCAACTTGCAACGGTCAGTGTGTCCAGCCTAAATTTTTCCAACGCCTGGCTGTCCACCGTGACACCCAGGCCGGGACGGGTGGGAACGGTGATGGTGCTGCCGGGGTTGAGGGTGAAACGCTCGTGGGTGATGTCTTCGTGGTAATAGCGTTCGGTGGCGGAGATGTCGCCGGGGAGCTTGAAGTTGGGCAGGGAGGCCAGCGCCAGGTTGGCAGCGCGGCCCACGCCGGTTTCCAGCATCCCGCCGCACCAGACCGGCACGCCGCGCGCCTGACACAGATCGTGGATTTCGAGCGCGTTGGACAGCCCGCCGACGCGCGCCTGCTTGATGTTGATCACCCGGCAGGCGCCCATTTCCAGGGCCTGCCGCGCGTGCCGCGGGGAGGTGATGCTCTCGTCCAGGCAAAGGGGGGTGGTGAACGCTTGTTGTAATTGGGCGTGGTCCCACAGGTCGTCTTCGGCCAGGGGCTGCTCGATCAGCAGCAAGTCGAGTTCGTCGAGGGGGTGCAGGAGGGCCGCCGCGGTGTCGAGCGTGTAGGCGGAGTTGGCGTCCACCTGCAGGCGCAGGCCGGGGAAGGCCTGGCGCACAGCCTGGGCGTCCTTCACGTCCCGGCCTGGTTTGATCTTGATTTTGATGCGCGTGTAACCCTGTTCCAGGTAGCCGCCCACGGTTTCGACCAGGGCTTG
>JALUWE010000045.1 GCA_027019845.1 Anaerolineales bacterium
CACCCCATTGGAGCGCTGAGGTTGGAACGCTGAAACGCTGAAATGCTGAGGGCGCTGAACCCCGCCCGCACACATCGCACACCGCACCCCATTGGAGCGCTGAGGTTGGAACGCTGAAGACGCTGAAGGTACTGGAGCACTGGGAACACTGGGAACGCTGGGAACGCTGAAGACGCTGAAGGTACTGGAGCACTGGGAACACCGGGAACACTGGGAACGCTGAAGACGCTGAAGGTACTGGAGCACTGGGAGCACTGGGAGCACTGGGAACGCTGAAGACGCTGAAGGTACTGGGAGTACTGCGACCGCTCAAACAACCCAGACAACTCAGACAAATCAGACGAGTCAGACAAATCAGACAAATCAGACAAGTTAGACAAATCAGACCAGTTACAGGGCACTGCCTCCTAACCCCCCGGCGATCTCACGCCCAATTCGAACACTGCCACCCCAAACGCCACCGCGGCGTTGAGCGATTCCTTCACTCCCTGCATCGGGATAGCCACCAGACGATCACACACCCCCAGCAACGCCGGGTCCACCCCGCTCTGCTCGTTCCCGACCACCAGCACCACCCGCGCCCCGGGCTGGCAGCACACCTCGAACAGGTTGTCCGCTTCGGGATGGGTCTCCAGCCCCCACAACCGGCAGCCCTCCGCTTTCAGCCGCGCGGCGAGCGCCAGCGCGTCGTTGTGGTGCGACCATCCTACGGATGTTTCCGCGGCCAGCGCGGTTTTGGCGACTTTGGGGTTTTCGGGCGTGGCGGTGATGCCGCACAGGTACAGGTGGCGCAACCCGGCCGCGTCCGCGGTGCGGAACATAGACCCCACGTTCCACGCGCTGCGGATGTTGTCCAGCAGCGCGGCGACCAGCAGCCCGTTTGGGGGGCGGGGCCGCGCGGGGACGGTGGGCGGCTCGAAGGGGGGGACGACGACCGCGGCCGGCCCCCCGCACGCGGGGCAGGCTGTCTGGGCAGCGGCCTCCGGCTGGGGGTAGCGCAACCGGCAGGCCGGGCATTGGCGAATCTCGAAGCGGGGCATGTTTTTGTTCGTGGAAAACGCGGACGGCGCAGAGGGAGGCTTAATCCGGGTACAGGATCACGATCAGCCGTTTGGGCCCGTGGACGCCCACGGACATGGTCTGCTCGATGTCTGCGGTTTTGCTGGGGCCGCTGACTAGCACGGCGTTGGCGGGCAGCCGCAGGGGGGCGTCCTGTTGGCGGCGTAGAGCGGCCAGCCAGGTGAACAGGTCGGTGGTCAGGCGGGAGCGGGGCAGCAGCGCGAGGTGAACGGGGGGCAGCAGGGTGGTCAGGCGGCTTTTGCCGGGGCCGCTGGAGATGATCAGGGAGCCGGTTTCGGCCAGGGCTGCGTCTGCGGAGCTTAGTCCGGCGTCTGAATCTGCGCATAGCCAACGCCAGCTTTGGCCGCAATCCCGGCAGACCCCGGCGTCCTGCGCGGCTATGTGCCATTCCATCCCCGCCAGGTGGGCAACCAGCCCCTCCAGCGGCGGTTCGTGGTTGATCACGATTTTGCGCACCCCCATCTGTTCCAGCAGCTGCGCGGCTTGCGAAAGGGCCTCTTGCTGGCTTCCGGCGCGCAATACTTGCCCGTAGACCGCCTCGAGCGAGTGCCGGAAGCGCTCCTCCAGGCTGGGAAACTCGCGGCGGGAACGCCAGGGAGGGGGAAGCGTCACCGCCCGTTCCCTGCCCCGCAGCCGGTTCAGAATTTCCTGGCGGGCGCTCATTGGTCGAACTCCCCTTTCTCCCACATTTCGCGGAACGAACGCGCGGCCAGCGCGGGCAGGTCGCGGTCCCCCGCGGGGTGGAGCGCCCCGGGCAGGCGTACCCGTCCCCCACGCGCGAACGGTTTTTGCCCCCAGCGGAGCAACGCGGCGGCTTTTCGCATCCGTCCCGCGTCTTCCAGCGCGTTGGCGGCCAGCCGTTCGGCCCAGCGTTCGCGCCTGGAGGGGAAGATGCCTCGCTCGACCGCCTCCTTGCGCAGTTCGAGCAGCAGCCGCGGCAGGTCGATGCGCACCGGGCAGACCTCCAGGCACGCGCCGCACAGCGAGCTGGCCTGCGGCAGCGCGGCGTAGTTCTGTTGTCCGAACAACAGCGGCGAGATCACCGCGCCAATCGGGCCGCTGTACGGGCTGCCGTAGGCGTGCCCTCCGGCCTCGCGGTACACCGGGCAGACGTTCAGGCACGCGCCGCAGCGGATGCATTGCAGGGCTTCTTCGTATGGCGTGCCGAGCAGTTTGCTGCGCCCGTTGTCGAGCAGGATGATGTGGACTTCCCGGGGGCCGTCGGGGTCGCCGGGCCGGGCCGGGCCGGTGATGATGGAGGTGTAAATCGAGAGGGGTTGGCCGGTCGCGCTGCGGGCCAGCAGGGCCAGCCAGGCCGCGGCCTGGTCCCAGGTGGGCGCGATTTTCTCGATCCCGATCACGGCTACGTGGACTTTCGGCAGGCTGGTGACCATGCGGCCGTTGCCCTCATTGGTGACCAGCACGATGCTGCCGGTCTCGGCCACCGCGAGGTTGCCGCCGCTGATGCCCATGCCCGCGGCCAGGAATTTTTCGCGCAGCATCCGGCGGGCCTCCGCGGTCAGGGTGGGGATGTCCACCCCGATCGGGCGTCCGGCTTCGCGCTCGAACAGCGCGCTGACTTGTTCTTTGGTCTTGTGGATGGCGGGCGCGATGATGTGGGAGGGGGGTTCCCCGGCCAGTTGCACGATCCATTCGCCGAGGTCGGTTTCCACCGCGCGGATACCGGCCTGTTCCAGCGCGCGGTTCAGGCCGATCTCCTCGGTGGTCATGGATTTGCTCTTGGCGGCCAGTTCCACGCCGTGCTGTTGCGCGATGTCGAGCACGGTCTGGCGGGCTTCTGCGGCGTCGCGCGCCCAATGTACCTGCGTGCCGTTGGCGGTGGCGTTGCGCTCGAAGGTTTCCAGGTGTTCGGCCAGGCGGGCGAGGGTGGCGCTGCGGATGGCTTTCAGGTGGTCGCGCAACTCGCCGGAGGCGGGCAGTTCGGCCAGGGCTTTTTCTCTGGCGGAGCGGAAACGGCCGGTGGCGTTTTCCAGCGCGGTTTGCAGGCGCACGTCTTCGATGGCGATGCGGGCGGTGTGGCGGAATTGGGGGAGTTTCAAGTTTGCGTTTTGAGGTGGGTAAGTGGGTAATTGGGTAAGTGGGTAAGTGGGTAATTGGGTAATTGGGTAATTGGGTAATTGGGTAATTGGGTAATTTGGATATTGGGGATTGGGGATAGGGATGGGGATAGGGAGTGGAGATAGGGAGTGGAGATAGGGAGTGCATCCTGAGCGGCAGGCGAACGGAGTGAGCCTGAAGTCGAAGGATGGGGGTTGGGGATTGGGATAGGGAGTGGGGATAGGGATAGGGAGTGGGGATTGGGATAGGGAGTGGGGATTGGGGTTTTCGATGTGGGAGGTGTCTACTGATGGCTCAAAACAACCGCCAGGTGTTCGATGCGCAGGTGGCGGGTTTCGGGGAGGTTGTCTGCCAGGCCGCGCATTTGCATCAGGCATCCGGGGTCTGCGGTGACCAGGGTTTGCGCGCCGGTTTGCGCGGCCTGGCGCAGTTTTTCCGCGGTCATGGCGTTGGAGACTTCGGGCATGTGGACGGAGAACAGGCCGCCGAAGCCGCAGCAGCGGTCGGGTTCGGTCATTTCGCGGATTTCGCAGCCTGCGGCGGCGAGCACCTGCCGGGGTTGTTCGCGCAGGCCGAGGGCGCGGCACATGTGGCAGGAGTCGTGGTAGGTGATGGGGGGGGTGGATATTGGGTATTGGGGATTGGGTATTGGGGATTGGGTATTGGGGATTGGGTATTGGGTATTTTTTGGGGGGATGGGGTGAGTGGTGAGGAATTCGGAGAGTTCGAAGGTTTTGGCGGCCAGGGCGGTGGCTCTGGGGTGCCAGGCCGGGTCTTGGGCGAACAGGTGGGGGTATTCGAGGCGGATCATGGCGGTGCAGGAGCCGCTGGGGAGCACGACCGCGTGGTAGGGTTCCAGGGTCTGGATGGTGCTTTGCGCCAGGCGGCGGGCTTCGTGCCGGAATCCGCTGTTGAAGAAGGGCTGGCCGCAGCAGGTTTGGGCGGCGGGGAAGTGGAGTTCATTGCCGCTCTGGGAGGGGGCGCGTCTGCCGGTCTGGGGGACGTATCCGAGGCCGCGCAGCAGTTTGACGGTGGCCGCGCCGATTTCGGGCATGATCTGGTCCACCAGGCAGGTGACGAAGAGGGCGAGGGTTTTCGGTGCAGCCGCGGCAGTGTTCTTTTGCATGTTCCTCATTATACCCGTTGCGGGGGGGACGTGCGGGGGGTGACGTGCGGGGTGCGGTGTTCAGTATTCAGTGTTCAGTATTCAGTATTCAGTATTCAGTGCCCTCAGTACTCAGTGATCCAATGGGGTGCGGATGGGCAGGATTGTTGGGGATTTTTTTGTGGGGGGCGAAGTGTGGGGGGGGGGCAG
>JALUWE010000046.1 GCA_027019845.1 Anaerolineales bacterium
TTTGTGGAGCATCCCGGAAGGGATTCTGCTGGACACACTTTGGGGGCATACCAGCCGAGTGACTGGGTTGAGCTTTTCCCCCGACGGACAATCGTTGGCATCTGCTTCTTGGGACAAAACCGTCCGGCTATGGCTGGTAACGAATGGAACGACAACTCAAATTTTAGAGGGGCATCAATCGCTGGTAAAGGATGTCGCCATTTCACCCACCGGAGACCGCCTGCTGTCCGGCGCGGACGATGGCAGCCTGCGTTTTTGGAAACTCCCTGGCGGCGAACTGGAAGACATTCTCCCACGATATACAGGCACGATCAGACGAGTGGCACTATCTCACAATGGAGATTTGCTGGCCTTTGGCCTCAGAAGCGGGGAAGTGCAGATATGGAACGTGACGAACGGGGAGATGATCGCCAGCCTGCAAGGGCACAGCGATCAGGTGACCGCTATCGCCTTCATGCCCGATGACCAAACGCTCATCACCGGCTCGGACGATAAAACGTTGCGCATCTGGCGCGTCACAGACGGCAGCTTGCTCGACACCTGGCAGGATGCAGCCAGCAACATTGAAGATATCGCCATTTCGCCGGACGGGGAGTGGATCGTCGCGGGAGCACTCAACGGTGACTTGTATTTTTGGCGTTCGGATGGAACGCTGGCGCGCAGGCTGCAAATCCACACCGCCCCGGTTTGGGATGTGGCGTTTTCAACGGATGGCAGCACATTGGTTTCGGGTTCGTTGGATGGCACAATACGGTTTTGGAACGTCCCAGATGGTGTCTTGCTACAAACCATTCGTTCCGGTGAGCAGGTTTTCAGCATCGCGCTTTCTGCAAACGGAAAAGTGCTGGCCGCCGGAACCGGGGAGGGAAATGTGCAACTATGGGAGATATCCACTCCTGATAGTCGTATCATCGACACCATGGAGGCACACAACGCTGAAATCTGGGGAATGGCTTTTTCGCCGGACGACAGCATGGTAGTGACTACCTCCTTGGGCGGCAACATCAAGCTATGGCGGGTTTCCGATAGCAAGCTTTTGGCCAGCCTGGATAAGCATGCCAACGCCATCAATACAGTGGTCTTTTCTCCGGACGGTTTATTCTTTGCCACCTCTTCCTGGGACGGAACGGTTCGTATTTGGGGAGTAGAGCCATAAGCGGGAACGCACGCCCACGCTCGCTGGTGGCTTTTCTGCTCGCCGGGATGCTCTGCCTGGGGCTGGCCGCGTTGGGCGCGGCGTGGGCCGCGCCGCAGCAGGCCCGTATCCGCTTCGGGAACCCTTCCCCCGCCCTGGGTCCCGTGCAGATCGCCAGCCTGTCCCTCTCTCTGCTCGCCGGGGAACAGCAACTGCATACGCCCGCGGACCCAGACGGGGACTCCCGCCGCCTGACTATCGCGCCCGGCGCATCCGCAGACGCCGTCATCCAACAACTGGCCGCCGCCGGTCTGATCGCAGCCCCACAGCTTTTTCGCAGCTACCTGGTCTACACCGGCATCGACACCCAACTGCAAGCCGGGACGTACACCCTCAGCCCGGCCATGACCCCCATCGAGATCGCCCAATCCATCCGGCGTTTTTCCGGCACGGAAGTGCGCTTCAACGTGCTGGCCGGCTGGCGCATGGAAGAGATCGCGGCCGCGCTGCCCACTTCCGGGCTGAACATCTCTCCCCAAGATTTCCTCAGCATAGCAAAACGCCGCCCCGGGGGATACACCTTTTCCGCCGGCCTGCCACAACGCGCCAGCGCAGAGGGGTTTCTGCACCCCGGAGCGTACACCCTCCCCCGCCAGACCACCGCCAGCGAGCTGCTCGCCACGCTGCTGGGCCGCTTCGACGCCCAGGTGGACGCGCAGCTCCGCGACGGGTTCGCCTCCCAGGGCTTGAGCCTGTACGAAGCCGTCACCCTGGCCGCCATCGTGGAGCGCGAAACCGTGATACCGGAAGAACTGCCCGTGATCGCCTCCGTGTTCCTCAACCGGCTGCACCAGGGCATGATGCTCCAGGCCGACCCCACGGTGCAGTATGCGCTGGGGTTCGACCAGGCCTGGGGCTGGTGGAAAAGCCCGCTGGCGCTGTCCGATCTGGAGGTGCAGTCCCCTTACAACACCTACCTGCACCCCGGCCTGCCCCCCGGCCCAATTGCCAACCCCGGGCTGGAGGCCCTTCGCGCGGTCGCCTTCCCCGAACAGACCGGCTTCCTCTACTTCCGCGCCGATTGCGACGGCTCCGGCAGGCACATCTTCGCCCGCACCTTCGAGGAACACCAGGCCAACGCCTGTCCGTAGAATTGGGAACGCATCCTGAACGGGGAACGGAGTGCGTATGAACGCCGTTCGCTCGTGGCCGCAGGGTGGGGAACTCGGAAATCGAAGATCGAAAATCCCACAGGCTGGGTTACAATGGAGGCAAACAAATAGGCCCTTCAGGAGTTAGCCATGACCAGTCCTTTACCCGTATCCGAAAACCGTGGGGTGTTCGACGACATCACGCAAACCATCGGCAAAACGCCGCTCGTGCGACTGGGACGCATCGCCGCAGACCTGCCCTGCCCCTTGTACGCCAAAGTGGAGTTCTTCAACCCCGGCGGCTCGGTCAAAGACCGCATCGGGTTGAACATCATCGAGGAGGCCGAACGCAGCGGGCAATTGAAACCCGGCGGCACAGTGGTCGAGGCCACCTCCGGCAACACCGGCGTTGGCCTGGCCATCGTCTGCGCGCTCAAGGGCTACAAAGCCGTGTTCGTCATGCCCGACAAGATGAGCCAGGAGAAAATCCAGTTGTTGCGCGCCTACGGCGCGCGCGTGGTGATCACCCCCACCGCGGTCGCGCCCGAAGACCCGCGCTCGTACTACGAAGTCTCCAAACGAATCGTCCGCGAAACGCCCAACGCCATCCTGGCCAACCAGTACCACAACCCCGAAAACCCGCGCAGCCACTACCTGACCACCGGCCCCGAAATCTGGGAGCAGACCCAGGGCAAAGTCACCGATGTGGTCGCCACCATGGGCACCGGCGGCACGATCACCGGCGTAGCCCGCTACCTGAAAGAGAAAAACCCCGCCATCCGTATCGTGGGTGTGGACGCCACCGGCTCGATCCTCAAAGAAGCCTGGGAAAACAACGGCGTGATCCCGGAAGACGCGGTGGCCGAATCCTACAAAGTAGAGGGCTTTGGCGAGGATTTCATCCCCTCCACCCTGGATTTGTCGCTGGTCGATGAAGTCATCCGCGTCACCGACAAAGAGTGCTTTTTGTGGGCGCGGCGGCTGGTGCGGCAGGAGGGCATCTTCGCGGGCGGATCGTGCGGCGCGGCCGTCTCCGCCGCGGTGCGCTACTGCCGCGGTCTGCCCCCCGACCGGTTGGTGGTCACCATCCTGCCCGATTCCGGCGACCGTTATCTGTCCAAAATCTTCGACGACAAATGGATGCGTGAAAACGGCTTCCTGGAATACACCTGGAGCGAGGTTTCCCTTAGCGAGCTGGTGGCCGCCAAACCCGGCCCCGGCCTGATCACCGCCCAGAAAACCGACACCGTGGCGCATGTGATCCAAAAAATGAAAGAGAACGACATCTCCCAGGTGCCAGTGCTCAACGCCGACGGCACTCTGGCCGGGTTGGTCACCGAAGTCTCCCTGCTCAAGTACATGCTGGAAGCCGACCATCCCCACTCGCCGGACGAAACCATCGAACACATGATCCGGCCAGCCAGCGCAGTCTACCCCGGCTACACCCTACTGGAGGAAGTCTTGCCCACCATCGTGGAAGGCAATGTGGTGTTGGTCACCGAAGGCGGAAAACCCACCGGCATCCTGACCAAAATCGACCTGCTGGACTACATCGCGCAGGAGATTTAGAGGGTGGGGTGGGCAGATAGGCAGGTAAACAGGTAGACAGGTAGACAAGTTAGACAAGTTAGACAAGTCAGACAAGTCAGACGAGTCAGACAAGTTTGTCATCCGATGCAAACGCTCCCACTCCGCACGTCCCTCCCATGAACCCCCAACTTCCGGTATTAGCCATCCTCCCCCTTCACAGCCTGATCATCCACGAATATCACGACGATTCCCGCACCGGTCCGTTGGTCGAAAAAATCACCCAAAGCGGCGTATTCACCAACCCGGTCATCGTCACCCCCCTGCACGACCATACCGCCCGCTACATGGTGCTGGACGGGGCCAACCGCACCACCGCCATGCGCAAACTTGGCTACCCGCACATCCTGGCACAGGTGGTCGAACCCGACGCGCTGGGCGTGGAAACCGAGACCTGGAACCACGTCATCTGGGACCTGGCCCCCGGCGATTTGCTGGCCGGTATCCGGCAGATCGAGGGGCTGGAACTGCGCCCCAGCGATGTGCAGCGCGCCTACGACGCGGTCATCCACAAAAAGGCCAGCCTGGTTGCCCTGCACCTGCCCGACGGCACGGTCTACGAAGTGGACGCCCGCCT
>JALUWE010000047.1 GCA_027019845.1 Anaerolineales bacterium
GGGTGTGATTGGCTCCGGCCCTGCTGGTGAATGACACTCGCCCCGCCGACAAGAGGTGAGGTGGTGCGAAAAGCGAGGCCAGGCCCCCTCTGGGAGACTTCTGAGTTACAGTACTTACGCAGTTGGTGAATGCAAGTACGGGTTTGGTGTCATTGCGATCACTGTGTAGGCTAGTAGAATGGCGTACCCTCTCCTGTCGTTCTGAGGGAGTGCAGCGACCGAAGAATCTGGGAGCGCAACGACCGTCGGGGCGACCGGCCGGTCGCCCCGACCTCCAATAACCACGCCCCGAACAAGAGAATTGAGACCATTCCCCCCGCAGTGGTTGGTCGCGACCAACCACTGCCAATAACCACGCGCCGAACAACCGTCCCCGTCCCCCGGTCATCCGTCTCCATCCCGCCCACCATCGCCGAGATTCTTCGCTGTCGCTCAGAATGACACAGGAAACAGCTGGCTGCTCAGAATGCCTCCCGTCATTCTGAGGGCACGCAGTGCCCGAAGAATCTCCCCCATCGCAAGCGTGAGACCTCACAGGTCTACTACCACACGATGCAGGAAGATGTTACCCAAAATAGCTTGCATCCGGGCGTCTCCATGCGCTTTGAGACCTGTGAGGTCCGGGTGCGACTTTTCAAGTGCGTAAGCCTTGTCTATGAGTTGTGTATTTCGACAAAAGTCTTTCGTTTACGGTTGGGGTCCTGGAAGCGAGCCAGCAATCGCTTGCCGATGGACACCCAGGTGAGTGTACGCAGGGTGCGGGCGGCCTGTAAAGCTGCGTAGGCCGATTCTCCGTTGGGGCTGTTGCTATTGGCATATTTCAGAAGGTGATATTCGCGAATGAGTACGTTGATCGGCTGGCTGGCCTCGGGAAGAATGGTGTTGAGCAGGCTGCCCCTTTCCGCCGGGGTGTAGTTGGGCGGTGGGGGCGTTTTCAAGCGGATGAGCGAGCGGTTGAGTTCCTGGTAGGCTTTGGCCTGAGGGGGTAAGCTGGCGTTATATGCCCAACGCCGCAAGAAGGCAGGCGGCCTGATGCCGAATGCGCGCACGCGTTGTTCGATTTTGACCGGCAGCGGGGTGGATGTTGTCCGGATGTTTTCGGGGGATGGGAGGCGGGTGCGTCTCCAGGCGAACAGGGAGATCGCCACCAGGGATGCGCCGATCAGGATGGGGAGTAGCCAAATCCGATTGGATGAGCGGGGTGTGGGAGCTTCCTCCGGGGCCGACTGGTCTTCGCGGGCCTCCGCGCCGAGCAGGGCTTCCAGGTCCTGTTCTTCCACCGCGTTGGGGCGGGATGCGCTGGGAGAGGCGGTGTTGTCTTCCTGAACGGGGTCTCCAAGCGGGCGGCGTAGCGGTCGTTGGTTGAGGGTGGGTTCGAACTCGACCCATCCGATGCCGGGGAAGTAGACTTCGGGCCAGGCGTGGGCGTCACGCTGCCGGACGGTGTAGGTGTTGGTCTCCGGGTCGCGTTGTCCCTGCGCATAGCCAACCGCCAGACGTGCCGGAACCCCCAGCGAGCGCAGCATGATCACTTCGGCGGTGGCGTAGTAATTGCAGAAACCCTGGCGCAGGTCGAACAGCATCCAGTCGAGGATGTCTTGATCTTGCGGAGGGATGGGGACGGTGTCGCGGTAGGCGATGTTTTCGCGCAGCCATTGGGTGACGGTTTCGGCGATGTCGTAGGGGTTTTCCAGGTCCCCGGCGATTTCCTGTGCCAGCCGCAGGGTGCGGGGGGTGAGGGTGTCGGGAAGTTGGAGATAGCGTTCGACGATCCAATCGGGGTATTCGGTTCCCGCGGCGCGCAATTGGTTTACGGTTACATTGGTCAGGGAGGATTGCACCTGGTAGACTTCTCCCGGCCGAATGGTTGGGGTGGTTTGCATCGAGAATAAATCGATGGTGTTGTCGGGGTTTTTGATCAGCTTGGCGCTGACCGGGCGGCTGACCCATTGGGGTTGGGGCACGGTGTAGACCGTGTTGAGCGGAATGCCGGGAATGAAGGTGAAGGTGGTCTCCCAGCGGCCTTCCAGGTTCGCGAAGGGTAAGGCCGGTTCGTCTGGGGTGAGTTGGACGACTTCGGTGGGGCTGCTGCGCCATTGGGTGCCGTCGTAAAAATCGTACACCCGCGCCCGCCAGTAGTAGCGCACGCCCGCGGCCGGGCGCGGCGGGGCCTGTACGGTGAACACCACCGTATCGGTCAGGGTGTTCCCGCGCCCGAGCGGTAGATTTTCTCCATAGTAGTCTTGAACGATGCCCACGGTGGCGCGCAAGGAGGCAAACGCGTTACTCATTTTGGCGCGTGCCGCAAACCAGGGGCGTGCCAGGGTTTGCCAGGCTTGTTGGGCCGGCGGCACTGTGGCGGCCAGCGCGGGCGCGGTCCAGGCCAGCAGCACCAACATCCCGCCCGCCAGCATCGTAGCGCGCAGAAAGTCCAGCCCCGCGTACGGGGGGATGTGGGCGCGGTTCTCTTTCCATCGTTGGCGATTTTTCAGAAAGTGCAACCGGGCCAGCAACAATAAGGCCAGGAAGATGTAGCTGGCAATGAACCAGGTACGATTGGGCCAGAATGGATCGTAGATGTGGATGATGAAAATTGCCACGCCAGTCGGGAGCGTGGCCTGCCAGGCGTTTCCATGTCTCGTGAGGGAATATCCGGCATGGGTGCTCAGTATCCAGAACAGCAAGCCCATCAGGAAAAGAAACAAAATCGGGTCTGTTACCGCTCGCTCCCGAAACAGGTTTCCGAAAGAAATTTCCAGCCGCCCAAGAATGCTGGCCAACCTTTCAACCCATAGCACACCCTTTCCAAACGTCGAGCCGATCTGCCATCCGAGCACGAACAGCCCATAGCTGGCCCCCAGCAATTGCACCCCACGCCGCGAAAAGCTGCTCAGGCCAAGCGCCAGGCCACTGGCCACACCGAGCACCGTGATGGTTTGAACGATGTCTAATTCGTCTGTCCATTCTGTTGCAGAAAGTCGCATCGCGGCCAGGTAAATGGCGAACAACAATATCAATACCGCGGGTACGTCCCACCATCGATTGGATTCGGATTTTCCGTTCATGATCGAACCGCCTTTTGCAGCCAATCGGGAAGAGAAGAGAAAGTTGTGTGGTGAAAAAATTATACTGCCAGGGTAGGGGGTTTGTCACGAACTTCTCGGTTAAGAGATTTCTCATCCGGGTCCAAAAGCGGCGGCGTGAGGCTTGCCGGAGAAGGAATGTGCCAGAGAAGAAGATGTCCTGCGGATTCCTTTCGGATTTCCAAAATGTAGGCTAAAATAGCAGCCTGTATGGAATTCCATCCCATTGTTCAGGAATGGCTGGCTCTCAAGCCGTGGCGGGGGATTGTTTGCTTTGTCGCCCTCAATTTCATCACCCCAAGGAGTTACCATGAAAAAACCATATAAGCTCACCTTGCTCGCGTTCGTGATCGCTATTGCCCTCATTCCATTGAGCGCAAACCCGGCTTTTTCCGCCAATACCCCCGGCCCGGGGGATGTGCTGATCAACGAATACGTTGCCAACAGCAGCGTTACCGAGTGGGTCGAACTATACAACACCACCGGCACCGATCTGGACATCTCCGGCTATTACATCGACGACATCGCTGGCGGCGGTGGCTCTCCAAAGGTGATCCCCAGCGGCACCATCATCCCCGCGGGAGGCTTCTACGTGATGGAATTTTCCAGCTTCCTGAACAACGGCGGGGATGATGTGCGTTTTCTGGACCCCTCGCAAAATGTGCTCGACAGCACCAGCTACTCCTCTGCCACCGCGGAATATTCCTGGTATCGCTCCCCGGACGGGGGTGCGTGGAGCTCGGTCGAGAGCGACTCGCCCACCAAAGGGAGCAGCAACGGCAGCGGTGAAGAACCCTGGACCCCCGGCACCTTCGAAATTCGCATCTTCGATGTGGAGCAGGGTGACAGCCAGTTGATCATCTTCCCTTCTGGTTTCACCATCCTGATTGATGTGCGGGAGGCCTCCTGGAACACCGGCGCGGGCGCGGCCCTGATCGCCCAAAAGATCCGCGACATCACCGGCGGCTCGAACATCAACGTGGGTGTGCTCAGCCACCAACACCTCGACCACATCGGCTACGCGGGCTACGGCGGGTTCTGGGCTTTGATCGAAGTGCAGGGTATCACCTTCGACAAAATCATTGACCGCGATTCGGGCGTGTGGGTGGATGGCTATGGCGGTGGCGCGGTCGATGGGCTGTGTGACCCTGATTTGGAAATCCAGTGGAACAACGCCGGCACCAACTCCGGCACCGCCCGCAACTGGCTGTGCTACGCCACCAACCCGGCCAATACCAACATCTACCCCATCCGCGAGCTGGCTCAGATCGGTTCTACCACCCAGATTGACCCGCCCGACGCGGGCGCGGTGGTCGAAATCCTCCAGGTGGACGCGGACGGCATCATGATGTCCGACGGTGTCACCCCCCTCCAGGGCGACCACACCAACGATCCGCTGCCCCCCAGCGAAAACGATTATTCCATCGCCCTCAGAATCACCTACGGGGACATCGACTACGCCACCGCAGGCGACGTGGACGGCGAATACGCCACCAGCCAATGGGGTTACACCTACAACGATGTCGAAACCGACCTGGCCGACCGTTTCGGCCCGGTGGACATCCTGCGTGCCAACCACCACGGCTCCGACCACTCCACCAACCAGTATTACGTGGACACGCTTAACCCCGACGTCTCCGCCATTTCCTGCGGCAGCAACACCTACGGCCACCCCTCCCAACGCGTGCTGGACACCCTCAAAGCCACCAGCGATGTTTACCTGACCAACTACTGCACCACCGATACCGACTACACCGGCACCATCGTGGTAGACGGCGACATCATCATCCGCTCCACGGACGGCACCAACTACACGGTCAACGGCACGCCCTACACCGCCTCCGGTGGACAGTACGGCATCAGCGACATCGTCATCAACGAGCTTTACCCCAACGCCAGGTCCGGCGAGAGCGAGTGGATCGAACTCTACAACCCCACCCCCGTGGACATCGACATCTCCGGCGCGTGGATCGACGACCTCATCGGCGGTGGCGGCTCGCCCAAGCAAATCCCCTCCGGAACCATCATCACCGCAGGCGGCTACTACACCATGGACACCAGCAGCTTCTTCAACAACGGCGGTGACGACGCCAACCTGCTGCTGCCCGACGGCGCAACCGTGGTGGATAGCTTCACCTACAGTAGCAGCACGAAAGGAGAATCCTGGTACCGCTCCCCCGACGGCGGCGCGTGGTCCTCTGCGACAGGCACCCCCACCAAAGGCGCGGCCAATCCCTGATTCCACCACCCTCACAGGTAGGACTTACGCACTTGAAAAGTCGTACCCAGACCTCACAGGTCTCGAAGCGCATGGAGATGCCCGGATGCAATCCATTTTGGGTAAAAATTTCCTGCATTGTGTGGTAGTAGACCTGTGAGGTCTCAACTGCGTAAGTACTGTCACAGGTTTTCATCACCTGTGAGATTTCCGACCACAGACCAAACAGGGTAGGCATCATGTCTACCCTGTTCCTTTGTTCCAGACCGGGCAATGAACAGATATTTTTCCCTCCTCATCCTGCTGATTCCCTTGCTGGTTGGTTGCGCGCGGCCCGCCATTCTCACACCAACAGCCTCGCAAACCAACAACACCCCGGCCCCGCTCTACCTCGCGCCGGAGGAAATTCCCGTCACCGACCAGAGCGGCACAACCATCGCCACCCAGCCCGGCCCCCAATGGGTGCTGGTCAGCGGCGTGGATGAACACGGCGAGATCGCCTCCCCCACCCTGCTGCTGCTGGCCGAACCCGACCCAGACGCGCCCACGGTCGCAGACCTCCCCACCGGCACCCCCGCGGCCATTCGCCAGATACGGCACACCGGCCCCCAGGGGCTGCAACGCTTCTACCAGCTCGAGCTGCTCGACGGGCGCAGCGGCTGGATCTCGGATTTTTATATCCGTCGTCTGGCCTACCTCTTCCTCCCCGAAAGCGAAATCGTCCCCCTGCTCCGCTCCCCTGGCGGGCAACAGGCCGCGCAGTTGCCCAACGTCAGCCCGGTCATCTTGCTCGACCCCACCCGTCCAGACTGGTGGCTGGTGCAAACGCCCGACGGCACTGCCACCGGATGGGTGCCTGCCGGGCAGGTCAAAGAGTCTTCCCTGCCCCAATTCCTGCTGAACCAGCCGGACAATGAATAGCCCTTCTGATGAACGACTGGCGGTCATCCGCCGCAGGTTGCTGGCAGCTTTCGAGGGCGAGGCCTTGTGGGGAACCGGCGACCCGGCCCGGCAACTGCCCCCCGGCGTGGCGCGCGGCTCCGACCGGCATCTCGCCTTTTTAACACTGACCTGCACCCTCAGCGGGGGGCGCGACCCGCGGCAACTCTGGCCCGCGGCCCGGCAGGTGTTCCGCGACCATCCACAACTGTTCGACCCCCTCATACTTGCGCACACAGACCCGCGCGACTTGCTGCCGCAATTGAACGCCCACGGCCTGCTCAGGAAACCGAAATCCGAAGCCGTGCTCTGGCAGCGGATTGGTAAAGCGATTGTGATGCGAGGCGGGGGCGCGGTGGCCCCGATTTTAGCGAGCGAAGGCCACGATGCCCGGAATTTGTTGCGAATGTTGCAAAAAAATAAAGCCACTTTCCCGGTGCTCTCCGGCCCGCAGACCGCCCCCCGCTGGCTCTACTGTCTGGCGCGCGCCGGGCAGCAACCCATCGAGGCGGCCGCTCGCTCTCCTGTACCCGTCTCCCCCTACGCGGCCCGCGCACTGGAGTCGCTCTCGATCAAGGGAAAGCGCCTCTCCGCGGAGATGTTCGAGCCGCTCGACGCGTTGGGCCGCCGCGGATGTGTGCGCCGGAAACCGAAAACCGCGCGCTGTCCCGTGGCGGAACAGTGCCCGGTGGCAGCGTTCTGCCGCTTTGGGAAACCAGCGTCCCCCACAACGCCCCGGTAAGCAGCCCAGCATCTCTTGTTGCGTGCATTTAGGGCTTTTTAGAGTTCTTACGTCCCGGTCAAAGGGGTAGGGGAGGGCACTGCCCTCCCCTACCCAACGACCTCCAACAGCGAATGCAACCGCTCAACTGCCGGGGCACCCTCTTTTCCATCCGCCAAAGGTTAGAACGTTAAGAAGCCCTGGCGCGCATTCGAGAAAAGTTGCACAATCAAGTTCGTTTATGGTACAATTGCCGCCGTTCTTAATCACGCGCTCATCAGCGCACCCCATTGTTGTTGTAACGATTTGTCGAGTACGGTGTTAAAGAAGCTGAGTTTGTAATTTTCGCAAACGGGCAGTGCTTCGGTCGAAACCAGATACCTTGCAAAGAAGGAGTTTTTATGCTCGATAATTGGTTATTCGTTGGCCTCTTTTTGTTCGTGGCGATTGGCTTTCCACTAATGCCAATCATGATTGCCCGAATGATCGGTCCCAAGAAACCGAATCGTGTCAAATCAGAGACGTATGAGTGTGGTATCGAAACGGTTGGGGAGACTTGGGTACAATTCAAAGTACAGTATTACATTTACGCTTTGGTGTTTTTGATTTTCGACATCGAAGCGGTTTTTTTGTTTCCCTGGGCCGTTGCTTTTGGTCAATTGCCCCTCTTCGCGGTGGTGGAGGGTATCCTCTTCATCATCATTCTGGTGGGGGGACTGGTGTACGCCTGGCGCAGGGGCATCCTGGAATGGTTCTAGAGTATTCAAGAAGGCTGAAGGATAGATCCCCAGCCTTTTGTTTTGCCGGAGAACGGAACTTCTTCGGCTGGTTTTTTGATGCAGACATTCTTCGTCGAGTTTCAATCAGGAGCGATTCATGGGATTTTTGAACGATCCAATTCTATTCATCGCTGAATGGCTGAGCGCCCTGCTGAGCGGGTGGGGGCTTTCGGACGGCTTGATCAACGTGATTCTCACCTTTTTGGGCGTGTTCGTGGTGGCCAATTTCGGGATGCTATACGTGATCTTCCTGGTCTGGCTGGAACGCAAGCTGGCAGCCCGCATTCAGGACCGTTTGGGGCCCAACCGGGTTGGGCCTTACGGGCTGTTTCAAACGGTCGCGGATATTCTCAAACTGTTTACCAAAGAGGACACCACCCCACGCGGCGCGGACAAGGTGGTCTTCAACCTGGCCCCGATCCTGGCCGTTTTCTCGGTGCTGTTGATCTGGGCGGTGATCCCGTTTGCCAGCACCTGGGTCGGCACCGATTTAAATGTAGGCGTGTTGTACATTGTGGCAGTCGGCTCGATTGGGGTGGTCTCCACGTTGATCGCTGGCTGGTCTTCCAACAATAAATTTGCCCTGCTGGGTGCTTTCCGAACGGTGGCGCAACTGGTCTCCTACGAAGTGCCCATGGTGCTGTCCATGCTGGTGCCGGTGCTGCTGGCGCGCAACATGGGGCTGAACGCCATCGTGCAGGCGCAGGACAACTGGTATTCGGTCTTCTTTTGGATGGCGCCAATCGCCACGCTGATCTTCTTCATCAGTTCCATCGCCGAGGTCGGGCGCACACCCTTCGACCTGTTGGAGGCTGAATCCGAGATCGTGGCCGGTTTTCACATCGAGTATTCGGGCGCAAAATTCGCCATGATCTTCGCGGCTGAATTTCTGCACGCCTTCACCATTTCGGTGTTGACCATCACGCTGTTCTTTGGCGGCTGGCAGGGCTGGGGCGATCAATTCCCGATTGTCGGTTGGGTCTGGTTCATGATCAAATCCATGCTGGCTTATTTCCTCGTCGTGTGGGTACGCAGCACTCTGCCGCGCATCCGCATCGATCACATGTTGAATTACAACTGGAAATTCCTGACCCCGCTGGCGTTGGTGGTGCTGATTGTGACCGCGTTGCTGGATCGCATTGTGGCCGATAACGTGGACATCCTCACTTCGCAGGGACAGATTATCCGCAGCGCGACTTTGTTTGCGGCCAACGTGGTGATTGCCTGGGTTACGGTGGCGCTCATCCGCCGTCGTGCGCGGCAGCGCCCGGCCCGGGTGCCGGTTGCCCAACCCCGCCCGGTGGCGCGCCCGCCCGAGGCCTCCACCCCGGCTTCGTCCTGATCCCGGAAACTCGAATGTTTGGAGAATCGATATGACCCCTGTGCAGGTAATTTTCCTTCTCACCTCACTGCTTGTCTTGGGCACCGCTTTGATGGTTGTGACAGCCCCTAATCTTGTGCGCTCGGCATTGTGGCTGATTGCCACGCTGTTCAGTGTGGCGGTGGTTTTTGTGTTGCTGGAGGCCAGTTTTCTGGCGGTCGTCCAGGTGGTGGTGTATATCGGCGCGATCGCGATTATGTTCATCTTCGCGGTCATGTTGACCCGCAAAGTGATGCAAGATACCGGCCCGCAGACCAATTCCAACTGGTGGCTGGCGGCGGTCTTTTCTCTGTTGCTGTTCGCCGGGTTGGCGTGGATGTTGAGCACCTGGGGAGGGTTTGGCGCGCAAGCCGCGGCCAGCGTGCCCGAAACCACGATTGTCGATTTGGGGCAGGCGTTGGTCAGCCCGGATGCCTACATCTTGCCGTTTGAGGTGGCCTCGGTCTTGCTATTGGCAGCCCTGATCGGAGCCATCGTGGTGGCCTGGGATAGATAAAGCCTTTGTGAACTGGAGACGAAAATGATCCCTTTATCCTGGTATCTCATATTGGCAGCCGCGCTCTTCTCCGTGGGTTTGTATGGTGTGTTGGCGCGTAAGAATGCCATCGCCATCTTGATGGGTGTCGAATTGATGCTCAACGCGGTCAACATCAACCTGGTGGCCTTCTGGCGCTATCAGGCTCCGGAGCAAGTCGTGGGGCAGGTGTTTGCCATCATGGTATTCGCGGTTTCCGCCGCGGAGGTGGCCGTTGGCCTGGCGTTGGTGATCTCGCTCTACCGCCGGCGCCGAACCGTGGTGGCCGAAAATATCGACCTGCTCAAGTGGTAACTCATGCTGTTGGATGTTGGACGCGATTCATCTCGTCCAACCTGATTTGGTACTTCTGAAATCTGGTAATCATGGAGCGTATATGACGACAGAAAGTTTGCTCTGGCTTCTTCCTCTTCCTCCACTGGTTTCCTTTTTTGTGATTGTGTTGCTGACCAATCGCAATAAGGCCCTCAGCCATGCCATTGCGGTAGGCGCAGCCGCGCTTTCCTGGTTGCTCGGCATGGTGGTTTTCGTGCGCGCGCTGCAAACCGGGATGGAACACCTGGGCGAAGAGCCGTTCCGCAGCGCGGTGGCCTGGCTGCCCACCGGAAACACGGCCTTCGAGATCGGCGTTTCCCTCGATCCGCTGGGCACGGTCGCGCTCTTCTTCGTAGCCTGGACCGTGCTGATGATCTTCATTTACAGCACGGGCTACCATAACTACGGCCAGCCCGAGGGCGATCACGACCTGAAAGGCCTGCCCCCCCATGGGGCCACCCTGACAGACGAGAGCGGGCACAAACACACTGTCCCCTCCGTGGAGCCGAACTACTCGCGCTTTTTCGCCTTCATCAGCCTGTTTGCGTTCGGGATGTACCTGCTGGTGGTCTCCGACAACCTGCTGACCCTGTTCGTGGGCTGGGAGATCATGGGGTTGTGTTCCTATTTGCTGATCGGATTCTGGTTTGCCAAACCCTCAGCGCGGGCCGCGGCGGTCAAAGCCTTCATGACCACCCGAATCGGTGACGTGTTTATGCTGCTGGGGTTGGTGTACCTGTATTCCCTGGCCGGCAGCCTGAGCTACGAGGTGATCTTCAGCCCCGAGACGCTGGAGATGCTGGCCGACACCGCCGCGGTGGGCGGCTTTTTGGGGTTGACAGCGGCTGGCCTGATCGGCATCCTGCTCCTGGTGGGCACGGTGGGTAAATCCGCACAATTCCCCCTGCACGTCTGGTTGCCGGACGCCATGGAAGGCCCCACCCCGGTTTCGGCCATGATTCACGCAGCCACCATGGTTTCGGCCGGCGTGTACATGGTCATTCGCATTTTCCCGATCCTGTCTGCCGGTGGCGGGCACGGTGAGCTGACCCCGCCGATGATGACCATGGCCTTCATCGGCGCGTTTACCGCCCTGTTCGCGGCTACCATTGCCGTGGCGCAAAACGACATCAAGCGCGTGCTGGCCTATTCCACCATTTCCCAGCTCGGTTTCATGATCGCCGCGCTGGGCATCGGCGCGTATGTGGCTGCTGCGTTCCATTTGATGACCCACGCCTTCTTCAAAGCTCTGCTCTTCCTGGGGTCCGGCTCGGTCATTCACGGCATGGAACACGGGGTGCTACACACCGGCAACCACGACGTAGACCCGCAAGATATGATGAACATGGGCGGCCTGTCCAAGAAAATGCCCATCACCTTCTGGACGTTCACCATCGGCGGTATGGCCCTGGCCGGGTTCCCGTTCGTCACCGCCGGATTCTGGTCCAAAGACGAAATTTTCGCCGAGGCCTGGAGCGTGTTTGCCAATGAGGGCAACCCGTGGGGTTTGTTTGTGCTGGTCATGCTGGGCCTGGCGGCGCTGTTGACCGCCTTTTACACCATGCGCCAGATCATGCTCACCTTCGCGGGCGAACCGCGCACCAAAGAGGCCGAACACGCGCACGAGACCCCCTGGACCATGACTCTGCCGCTGGTCGTGCTCTCGTTTTTCGCAGTCACCGCCGGCTGGATAGGCATCCCGAACGATTTCCTC
The DNA here is from genome assembly GCA_027019845.1 of Anaerolineales bacterium. Lineage (GTDB taxonomy): Bacteria > Chloroflexota > Anaerolineae > Anaerolineales > JABWBV01 > JALUWE01. The sequence goes on from JALUWE010000047.1 coordinate 11,686, forward strand.
GGCTTGAACCTGGGTAAGATCAACAAATTCCACGGTGTGGTGGAAACCCTGCTGCCCTCCGAAATTGAGATTCCTGCGCTGGAGTTCAGCTTTGTGCCGTTGGTCGTTTCGTTGGTGGTCGCCCTGGGTGGGTTGCTGATCGGATGGCTGCTGTACAAAGATTTCAAGGCCGGGCAGACCGATCCCATGAAACGTTTGTTGGGTGGCTTCTTCCCCGTTCTGCAAAACAAATACTACGTGGACGAGTTGTATCAAGCCACATTTGTACGCTTCTCGGAGTGGGTTTCCGAAACGGTTGCCTTTCGCTGGCTCGACCGGGCGATCATCGACGGTTTTTTGCACACCGTGGCGCGGGTGGCCTACAACCTCGGCTCCGTGTTTCGTGACCGCTTCGAGTTGCCCGTTATCCACAATGCAGGGGACCTGGCAGGAGAGAGCGTCAAAAAATTTGGTTTCAACTTCCGGGTGCTGCAAACCGGGCGTGTGCAGCAGTACATGCTTCTGGTGCTCGTGAACGTAATCGCTTTTGGGGCATTGTTCTACTACTTGTTAGAGATTGCAGGAAAATAAGCGAGGTGCGGTAAATGGATTTCATCGCCAACTATTTGCTTACGCTGATATTGTTCTCGCCCGCCGCGGTCGCGCTGGTGATGCTGTTCTTCCCACGCGAGGAGGACAATCTCAACCGCTGGACGGCCTTTGTAGGCAGCCTGATCCCGCTCGTGCTGTCCATCGTCCTCTGGTTCAGTTTCGATCCCTCCCAGACCGGCTTCCAGTTCCAGGAGCGGGCTGTCTGGTATGCCACCATCAACTCATCCTACCGCCTGGGCGTGGACGGCATCTCTTTGCCGATGGTGTTGCTCACCACGCTGCTCACCCCCCTGGCGATTCTGGCTTCGTTCGGGATCAAGGACCGCGTCAAAGCCTACATGATCCTGTTCCTGCTGCTGGAAACCGGCATGTTGGGTGTGTTCCTCTCGCTGGACTTGCTGCTGTTCTTCGTGTTTTATGAGGTTGGTCTGGTGCCGATGTTCTTTTTGATCAGCCAGTGGGGCAGCCAGAAGGGTGAGCGCGAGCTGTGGGGCGGGATCAAGGTGCCGGCGCGAGTGTACGCTTCTTTCAAATTCATGGTGTACACCATGGCCGCCTCGTTGGGGCTGTTGCTGGCTATTCAAATGATCGGCGCGGTCTCCGGCACGTTCGACCTGCCCACGCTGTACGAAAAATGGACTGCGGTGGAAGGCACGCTCTTCGGGCTTTCGACCGCTACGGTCAAGGCGATTGCCTTTTGGGCTTTTGCGGTGGCTTTCGCGCTCAAGGTGCCGGTATGGCCGTTCCACACCTGGCTGCCGGACGCGCACACCGAAGCGCCCACCGCCGGGTCCATGATTCTGGCCGGGGTGCTGCTCAAGCTGGGCGCGTACGGCTTCATCCGCCTGGTGATCCCGCTGTACCCCGAAGAGTCTGCCTTCTACGCCGGTGCGCTGGCATTCCTGGCGATGATGGCCATCATTTTCGGGGCCTGGGCTTCGTATGGTCAAAAGGACTTCAAGCGGCTGGTGGCCTATTCCTCCGTGAACCACATGGGGTTCGTGGTGTTGGGCATCGCGGCCGCGGCCTGGGTGGCGAAGAACGCCAGCGATCCGCTGGACGGGATTATTGCCATGAATGGCGCAGTGCTGCAAATGTTCAACCACGGCCTGTCCGCGGCCGGTATGTTCTTCCTGGTGGGCGTGATCTACGACCGGACGCACACCCGCAACCTGGACGATTTTGGCGGCCTGTTCCCGCTGATCCCGGTATACGGCGGCATCCTGATCTTTACCTCGATGGCCTCCCTGGGGCTGCCGGGCCTGAACGGGTTCGTCTCCGAGTTCCTGGTGGTGCGCGGCGCCTGGCCGGTGTTCACCCTGTTTACCGCGCTGAGCATGATTGGGCTGCTGTTTACCGGCGCGTACATTCTCAAAGGCATCAAACAAACCCTGCACGGCCCGTTGAACGAAAAATGGGTTGGGCACCTTTCCGAAATCAACCGCCGAGAACTGTGGGTGATTGCCCCCCTGATGGTGCTGATGCTCTGGCTGGGCGTCTGGCCGGCATGGTTGTTGAACGTGATCAACCAAACGGTTACGGCACTGTTCGGCTAAATACCGTCATTGCGCAGAGGTGATGAATGGATTTTCCGATACTTAGCGTCATTGTTTTTGCTCCACTCGTTGCAGGATTACTGCTGTTACTCATTCCGGGTGAGCGCAAGAGCGAGATACGGGTGGCTGCGCTGGCTGCGGCAACCGTTACCATGCTCCTTTCGTTGTGGGTCTACTTCAGCTACGATCAGGCTGCTGGCGGATACCAGTTCGTAGAGCGCTACGAATGGCTGCCCGCGTTGGGCGTTTCGTATTACGTCGGTGTGGACGGCATGAACGCGCCGCTGGTGTTGCTGACCGGCGTTGTAATGTTCACCGGCGTCCTGATTTCCTGGGGCATCGACGACCGGCCGCGCGAGTTCTTCGCCTTTTTGTTCATCCTGGCCACCGGCGTGTTCGGCGTTTTCGTGGCGCTCGACCTGTTCATGCTGTTCTTCTTCTACGAGATCGCGGTCTTTCCCATGTACCTGCTGATCGCGCTGTGGGGTTGGAAGGTGACACGTGAATACGCGGCCATGAAACTGACCCTGTACCTGTTCGTCGGCTCGGTGATCGCGCTGGTCGGCGCGCTGGCGATGTATTTCCAGTCCGGGCTGGGCACGTTCGACATGCTGGCGCTGGAGCAGGCTGGATACTCGACCGCGTTCCAGCAATTCTGGTTTCCGTTCGTGTTCTTCGGCTTCGCGGTGTTGGGCGGCATCTTCCCCTTCCACAACTGGAGCCCGGACGGGCACGTGGCCGCACCCACCGCAGTGTCCATGTTCCACGCCGGCGTGCTGATGAAGCTGGGCGCGTTCGCGGCCTTGCGGGTGGGGATCATGCTCTTGCCCGAAGGCGCGCAGGCCTGGATGCCGGTTATCATTTTCCTGGCCCTGACCAACGTCGTTTATGGCGCGTTCATCGCCATGGTGCAGACCGATTTCAAATACGTCATCGGCTATTCCTCGGTGTCGCACATGGGGCTGGTCATGCTCGGTTTTGCCTCCCTGAGCAAGAACGGGTTTATCGGCGCCGGGGTGCAGATGTTCTCGCATGGGGTGATGACTGCGCTCTTCTTCGCCGCGGTGGGGATGGTGTACGACCGGGCGCACACTCGCGACATCCCCCGGCTGGGCGGGATGGCAAAAGCCATGCCGTGGGTGGCGATCACCTTCATCATCGGCGGTCTGGTCTCCATGGGGATGCCTGGTTTTTCCGGTTTCGTGGCTGAGTTCCCGATCTTCATGGGGGTATGGACGATGGGAAGCTCGCCATACAATGCGAACTGGCCTTATATGGGATGGGTAGCGCCGCTGATCGCCATCGTGGCCGCAATTTCCATCGTAATTACAGCCTCGTACATTGTTCGGATTGTCCGCCAGGTGTTCTTCGGCAAGATGCCCGCCGAGTTCGTCGGCCATGTGGGGGATGTGACCGCGCTGGATAAAGTTGCCCTGGTGTTCCTGGCAGCTATCATGGTGTTGGTTGGCGTATTTCCCGGATTGATTGTGCCCCTGGTGGAAACCGGGGTAGACAGCATTTTGCGCCTATTGGGAGGTGCCTAGGTGAGCGGTATAGATTCCACAATGATTCTGGCGATATTGCCTGAAATCCTTTTGCTTGTTTTGATTGGGGTGGTGTTGGCGTGCGACATGCTTTGGAAAGAGGACGCCAAACGCAACCTGGGTTGGTTGACGGCTGGCGGTGCAGCCGCGATCCTGGTGGTCGCTCTGCTGGTCGCCCGGCCAGGGGAGGATGCCGCGCTCCTGTGGGGCGGCATGTTGCGCCACGACACGCTGGCTTTTGCGTTCAAAATCCTGTTCGTTTTTGGCGCCGCCATCACCGCACTGTTGGGAATGGATGTTGAGTCTTTGGGAAACCGGGGCGAATTTTACATTTTGCTGCTGACTTCCACGCTGGGCATGAGCCTGATGGCCGCCTCTGCCGACCTGATCATGCTCTTCCTGGCCATCGAGACCACCTCCATCCCCCTGTACGTGCTGGCAGGCTTCTTCAAGCAGGACGACAAATCTACCGAGGCGGGCTTCAAGTATCTGTTGTTCGGCGCCATGACCTCCGGGATCATGCTCTATGGCTTTAGCCTGCTGTATGGCTTTACCGGCATGACCAACCTGTACGATCTGGCTGCCGGGCTGCGTGCGGGCACGCTGGCGACCACGGCTGTGGTCGGCTCTGCGCTGCTGGTATTGGTGGGTTTTGGCTTCAAGGTTTCGATTGTGCCGTTCCACTTTTGGGCGCCGGATGTGTACGAGGGCGCGCCCACGCCGGTGGCAGGCTTCCTGTCCACTGCTTCCAAGGCCGCGGGCTTCGCGGTGTTGGCGCGTGTGATGTTGGCGGCCTTCCCACAGATCAGCGCCCATTGGGGCGCGGTGTTGGCCGCGTTGGCGGTTGCCACCATGACGCTTGGCAATACGGTTGCGCTGGCGCAAACCAACATCAAACGGCTGTTGGCCTATTCCTCGGTGGCGCACGCGGGCTACGTGCTGATCGGTGTGGTGGCTGCCACCCAAAGCCAGTTGGGCATTTCGAGCGCGGTTTTTTACCTGATCACCTACGTATTGACCAACCTGGCCGCGTTCGGCGTGGTCACTATCGTGGGCAGGGTGGTTGGTTCGGATGAAATTGCCGCCTATTCCGGGTTGAGCCGCCGCGCGCCAGGCCTTTCGATGGCCATGCTGGTCGCTTTCCTGTCGCTGGCAGGAGTGCCGCCCCTGGCCGGCTTCGTCGCCAAAATATGGGTTTTCGCGGCCGCGGTGCAGGCTAACCTGGTCTGGTTGGCGTTCGTGGGCGTGCTCAACGCCATCGTGGGGGTGTACTATTACCTGATCGTGTTGAAATACGTCTACCTCTTCCGCTCCGACGACGAGGACAAGCCGCTGCCCCTCTCCCGCCCCAACGCCATCGCGCTGGCGGTGCTCTCCTTTGGCATCATTCTGGTTGGCACGCTGTTTGCGCCCTGGTGGAATTTTGCCGACGTGGCCGCTGCCGCATTGTTCTGATTGTGCGAAAATGCACATTGACGTAAGATAGTATTATGATATACTTGCGGGCGATGAGCCAGACCGACGATCAACAAAAAAACGACCGCGTTCAGCGCGCTTTCAATCTCACGCTGGCGGCTGTGGCAGGACAGGTCGGCTGTCTCACGTTGGTCGTCATCTTCATCGCTTTGTTTGGAGGCTTGTGGCTCGACAACTACCTCCAAACCCGCCCATTGTTCACAATCCTATTCCTGGTAGGCAGTATCCCGGTAACTCTGGTTGCCATGTTTTGGGTGGTGCGCAAAGCCACCGCCCAAATTAAACCCGTATCCGAAGACAGCACAGACTCACAGGAGGAAGCCGATCGTGGAAAATAAACCCCGGCTGTTTGGTATCCCCAATCGATACCTTGTCTTATTGCTGATTGTGGCATCCGTTCTCATCCACTACGTTTGGGGCGTCAAGGCCCTCCAGCCACACGTGCAGCTGCCCGCTGAGAAACTGGGAGGCGAAAACGCCTTTCTGACCAACACGCTGGTCGCCACCCTGATTGCAGACGTGTTGCTCATTCTCATGGCGCTGTCTGTACGCCGCGCGGTCAAGAGCGGAAGCCTGATTCCCCAGGGTTTCTCCGGGGCCGTAGAAGCCCTGCTGGAAGTCCTTTACAATCTGACCGAATCCACTGCCGGAAAGTGGGCGAAGACCATTTTTCCCTGGTTTGCCACCATCACGCTGTTGGTCCTGGTGGTCAACTGGATGGAGCTGATCCCGGGAGTGGACAGTATTGGCCTGTTTGAACCCAGCCACGTCAAGGAATTCGAAGAACTTTGTACCGAAACGCGCATTGGCCCCTTCGTCTCCGTCGGTGGCGACAAGGAATGTGTTTCGGCCCTCGTGCCTGTCGTGCGTGTCGCCTCCACGGATTTGAACTTCACGGTCGCGCTGGCCGTTGTATCCGTGGTGATGACCCAGGTAATTGGCGTGCGCGCCCTGGGCGCCAGCTACTTCAGCAAATTCTGGTACACCAAAACCCTGTTTACCAAACCCATATTTGGCGTAATAGACTTTGCGGTGGGCCTGTTGGAGATTGTGGCCGAGATCGCCAAGGTACTCTCGTTCTCCTTCCGGTTGTTCGGCAATATTTTTGCCGGTTCGGTGCTGTTGTTCGTAATCGGCAGTCTGGTACCCGTCTTTGCCCAGACCGTGTTCCTGATGCTGGAATTCTTCGTCGGTCTCATTCAGGCCATCGTATTCGGGATGCTCACCATGGTCTTCATGTCCCAGGCCACACACTCGCACCACGACGAAGGCGAGGAGCATCATTAGGGAACAAGGGAGGGGAGGGAGCAGGAATTGGTAATAGAAGCCGCCTCGGAACTACCCCCTTCCCCCTTCGCTCAGGGCAAGTCCTAAAACTCGAATCCAAAACTCAAAACGGAGGTCTTTTCTCATGGAAGGTAATATCGAAGCAGCTGCAAAATTGGTTGGAGCCGGTCTGGCAATGATTGGCGCGATTGGTGCTGGTGCCGGCATTGGCATCGTTACCAGCGGTGCGGTGCAGGCCATGGGGCGCAACCCCGACGCCACAGGCACCATCCAAACCAACATGATTTTGGGCATCGCCTTTGCCGAAGCAGTAGCCATTTACTGCCTGGTCGTTGCACTCCTGATCCTGTTCGTGTTCTAAAAGTGGAGAAAATGCGTAAAGCATAGGAGGTGTGTTTTGGAAGCACTGGGAATCAATGGCGGTTATTTCATCGTCCAGGTAATCAACTTTCTGATTTTGCTGATCGTGCTCAATGTCTGGGTATACCGCCCTGTGTTGGGTTTGCTTGAAAAGCGCAAAGAGACCGTCGCGCAGGGTCTGGAGGATGCCCGTGTAGCTGCGGAAGCGCGTGCCAACGCAGAAAAGGAAGCCGAGAAAATCATCGCAGAGGCGCAAACAAAGGCCACCCAAATTGTGCGCGACGCCACCGTGCGCGCGGAAGAAGCGGCCAAAGACATCCGGGCCGCAGCCGAGGCC